>JAYSPZ010000080.1:0-2805 GCA_043721815.1 Gammaproteobacteria bacterium
AGCGGGATAAGATTTAATTCCGGCAGTTCCCTCGGCTTGCGATTCAGATTCACTTCGGACTCTCTTCAGACCTGTCCTGCTCGCGGTCGCCGTGCAAAACCTCGACCAATTTTATCGCCTCTTGCTCGATGGTCACGACCAGTTCATCCACGCGGCCGCGGAAGTAGCGATAAAAAATCAGACTGGGAATAGCCACCGTCATGCCGGCGGCGGTGGTCACCAAGGCCTTGGAAATGCCGCCTGCAACCAGGGCCGGATTTCCCACGCCCTGCGTAGTCATGGCGCTGAATACCTGGATGACACCGAACACCGTGCCGAGCAATCCGAGCAATGGGGTGATAGAGGCGATCGTGCCCAGCGTATTGAGAAATCGCTCCAGATCGTGCACGACATGGCGGCCGGTATCTTGAATGCTTTCCTTCATGACTTCACGGCTGTGATGCAGATTTACCAGGCCTGCGGCCAATATTCGGCCCAAGGGCGAGCCGGTGCGCAATTGATTGATGTGTTCGGCATCGATCTGATTATTCTTCGCCCAATGCCATATCTGTGCCACGAGGTGTTTGGGTACGATGCGCCGCCTTTGCAGCGACCAAAAACGCTCGATTATGATCGCGGTCGCGAGTATCGAGCACAATATGATGGGTGCCATCACCCAACCGCCTGCCTTGATTAATTCAAGCATAGATATACCTTTCTCATCACTGGAAAAAATGTAGCGTTCGCGGCACTGCCAGCCTACGCATTTTTCAGCACGCCGTCCTCGATCATCAACACACGGTCCATGCGTGCGGCGAGGCTACGATCATGGGTCACTATTATAAGGCTGGTGCGCAGTTCTTTATTCAACTCCAGCATCAAATCGTAAACATGTCCCGCCGTCTGGTGGTCGAGATTGCCGGTGGGTTCATCCGCCAACACGCATTGTGGCGCGGTAACGAGGGCGCGTGCGACGGCGGCGCGCTGGCGTTCCCCGCCGGAAAGCTCGCCGGGTTTGTGCGCGAGGCGCGGCCCCAGACCCACCTTTTCCAGTAATGTGCGTGCCCGTGACGCGGCTTCATGGGGTGCAAGGCCACGGATCAGCAGCGGCATACTCACGTTTTCCAGGGCGGTGAACTCGGGTAATAAGTGATGAAACTGATACACAAACCCCAATGCCTGATTACGCAAATGACCGCGTTGCGCATCATTGAGTTGCGCCATATTGACACCATTGATATATACATCGCCGCGCGTCGCCGTATCCAGTCCGCCCAGGAGATGCAGCAGCGTACTCTTGCCGGAACCCGATGCCCCCACGATGGCCACGCGTTCGCCTTTGTTCACGCTGAGATTAATATCCTTGAGTACCTCGACATGCAGCGTGCCGTCGCTGAATGTTTTGCCCAACTGTTCGCAAGCCAATACCGTCTGCTCATTCATAGCGCAGGGCCTCGGCAGGCTGGGTGCGCGAGGCGTGCCAGGCCGGGTATAAAGTAGCCAGCAGGCTCAATATAAATGCGACCGCGCTGATATTGATCACATCGCTCCAGTGCATATCCGACGGCACTTCGCTGATCATATACACATCCGGCGACAAGAAATGAATGCCGAACAGGCGCTCGATAAAGGGAACGACGGTCTCCACATTGAGGGCGAGGCTAACCCCCCACAGCATGCCCAACAGGGTACCGGCCAGACCGATCACCGTACCCTGCACCATGAATATCGCCATGATACTGCGTGGCGTGGCACCCAATGTGCGCAGGATGGCAATATCGCTTTCCTTGTCGGTAACGACCATCACCATGGTCGAAACGATATTGAAGGCCGCCACCGCAACGATCAGGATCAGGATGAAGAACATCATGCGCTTCTCGATCTCCACGGCGCGGAAAAAATTGGCATGTTGACGCGTCCAATCGCTGATGAAATATTCATTCGACAAGGATTTTGCCAATTTGCGCGTAATCTCCGGGGCGGCAAAGATATCGTCGAGTTTAAGCCGCACGCCGCTCACCCGGTCTTCCATCTGGAACAGCTTGGCGGCATCCTGCATATGCAGCAGCGCAAGCGTGCCATCATATTCGCTATTGCCCGCGTGAAAGATACCAACCACAGTGAAACGCTTGAGGCGCGGCAATATTCCCGCCGGGCTTATGTTCGCCTGCGGTGTCACCAGCGTAACCTTGTCGCCGACGATAACCCCGAGCGAAAGGGCAAGGTCGCGCCCGAGGATGATGCCAAACTCGCCGGGCCTTAAATCATCGAGACGGCCCTGCACCATCTTTTCGCCCACAAAGGAAACCTTGGGTTCTTCACCGGGCAATATGCCGCGTATCACCGTGCCGTTCACAATCTGTCCGTTGGTCAACATGCCCTGCCCTTCGATATAAGGCGCGACACCGACCACACGCGGGGAATGGCTCACGCTGTTTGCCAAGACCCGCCAATCCGGCAGGCTTCCGTCGATGCCGGTGATGGTAGAATGCGAGGCCATACCGAGGATGCTGGTGCGCACCTCCTGCTGGAAACCGTTCATCACCGAGAGTACGGTAATCAGCGCCGTGACACCCAATGCAATACCGAGCATGGAGGTCAGCGAGATGAAGGAGATAAAGTGGTTGCGGCGTTTGGCGCGGGTATAACGCAGCCCGATAAAGAGTTCTAAGGGTCTAAACATGAGGGCTGCATTAAATCACAACTGGACGGAAAACGCTCATCCCACCGTAGCGGATGTGCGCATCAACTGCTCGCCCCAGCTTGATTACTAATGCAGGTGAGTAGCGGATTATTCCGAGTCGGTCATTCCGACACGCTCCTTCG
>JAYSPZ010000081.1:0-3604 GCA_043721815.1 Gammaproteobacteria bacterium
GGCGCACCCGCCGCAGCGTCATGAATATCTCGCGCTTCTTCATCGACCGGCCGCGCTTCGCGGCGGTGCTGTCCCTGCTCATTTTCATCGCCGGCCTGCTGGCCATCAACCGCCTACCCATCAGCGAATACCCAGAGGTAGTCCCACCCTCCGTGGTAGTGCGTGCGGTTTATCCGGGCGCCAATCCCAAGGTCATCTCCGAGACGGTGGCCGCGCCGCTGGAGGAACAGATCAACGGTGTAGAGAACATGCTCTACATGCAATCGCAGTCCACCACCGACGGTGTCATGCAGATTACGGTGACGTTCAAACTCGGCACTAATGTGGACAATGCCCAGGTGCAGGTGCAGAACCGCGTCGCGCAGGCCTTGCCGCGTTTGCCGGAGGAGGTACGGCGGCTCGGCGTGACCACTATAAAAAGTTCGCCCGACCTCACCCTGGTGGTACATCTGCTGTCGCCGGATCAACGCTACGATACGATTTATTTGCGCAATTACGCCGTGCTCAACGTCAAGGATGTGCTGGCGCGTGTCAATGGGGTAGGCCAGGCAGAAGTGTTCGGCGGCGGCGATTATTCGATGCGCGTCTGGTTGGACCCGCAAAAGGTCGCCGCGCGCAGCCTGACCCCCGGCGACGTGGTGCGCGCAATCCGCGAGCAGAACCTGCAAGTAGCGGCGGGCACTATCGGCGCACCGCCGTTTCCGGCCGATGGCAAGGGCGCCGATTTTCAGCTTACGGTGAACGCGCAAGGCAGGCTCGTCAGCGAAGAGCAGTTCCGCGAGATCATTATCAAGACCGGTGCCGACGGAGCCGTGACGCGCCTTTCCGATGTGGCGCGTCTCGAACTCGGCGCCGCCGACTACGCGCTGCGCAGCCTGCTAAACAACAAACCCGCCGTGGCGGTGGCGATCTTCCAGGCGCCCGGCTCGAACGCCATCCAGCTCTCCGACGATGTGCGGGCAGCGATGGAGGAATTAAAGAAGAACTTCCCGCAAGGTATCGATTATTCCATCGTCTATGACCCGACCACCTTCGTGCGCGATTCCATAAAAGCGGTCGTGATAACCCTGCTGGAGGCCGTGCTGCTGGTGGTGCTGGTGGTGATCCTGTTCCTGCAAACCTGGCGCGCCTCGATCATCCCGCTGCTGGCCGTGCCGGTGTCCATCGTCGGCACCTTCGCGCTGTTGCTGCTGTTCGGCTTCTCCATCAACGCGCTGTCGCTATTCGGCCTGGTGCTGGCCATCGGCATTGTGGTCGACGATGCCATCGTGGTGGTGGAAAACGTGGAGCGCAATATCCAGATGGGCCTGAGTCCGCGCGATGCAACCTATAAGGCCATGCAGGAGGTGAGCGGGCCGATCATCGCTATTGCGCTGGTGCTGTGCGCGGTGTTCATACCCATCGCCTTTGTGAGTGGCCTCACCGGCCAGTTTTATCAGCAATTCGCACTGACCATCGCCATGTCCACGGTGATCTCTGCCTTCAACTCGCTGACCCTCTCGCCCGCACTCGCCGCCGTGCTGCTGAAGGCCCACGACGCGCCGAAGGACAGGCTCACCAAGCTCATCGACTTCAGCTTCGGCTGGCTATTTCGCCCCTTCAACTGGTTCTTCAAGAACCGTTCGGAGAGTTACTACCGGGGGCTGGGCATTATTCTGAATCACAAGATCGTCGCCATGATCTTTTATGCGTTGCTGATCGGCGCCACGGTGTTCCTGTTCAAGCTGGTGCCCGGCGGTTACCTGCCGGCACAGGACAAGAGCTATCTCATCGGCATCGCGCAACTGCCCGATGCAGCGTCGCTGGATCGCACCGAAGCGGTTATCCGGCGCATGTCGGACATCGCCTTCAAGCAGCCCGGCGTGCAGAATTCGGTGGCCTTTCCGGGTTTATCCATCAGTGGATTTTCCAACGCGCCCAACGCCGGCATCGTGTTCATCACGCTCAAGGACTTTGCCGAGCGCAAGGATCCGGCCCTGTCCGCGCAGGCCATTTCCGGCGCGTTGAATCAGAAGCTGAGCGTCATTCAGGACGGCTTCGTGTTCGTGTTGCCGCCCCCGCCCATCCTCGGCCTGGGCACCAGCGGCGGTTTCAAGATGATGGTGGAGGATCGCGGTGATCTCGGCATTGAGGAGTTGTATAACGCCACACAAACCCTGCTCAATCAGGCGCGGCAATCGGGCGTGATCGATCCGTATCAAACCTACAGCAGCCTGCAGATCAACGTGCCGCAATTGTTTACCGACGTGGACCGGGTCAAGGCAAAACAGCAAGGGGTTGCGATCACCGACATCTTCGAGACCCTGCAGATCTATCTCGGCTCGCTGTATGTGAATGACTTCAACCGCTTCGGCCGCACCTACCAGGTCATCGTGCAGGCCGATGCACCGTTCCGCCAGAAGGCCGAAGACATCGCCCAGTTCAAGACACGCAACAGCGCGGGCGAGATGGTGCCGCTAGGCTCGTTCATGAAGGTCCAACAAACCTACGGCCCGGATCGCGCCATCCGCTACAACGCCTATCTCGCCGCCGATGTTAACGCCGCCGCCGCGCCCGGCTTCAGTACCGACCAGGCGCAGGCCGCCATGGAAAAAATCGCAAAAGACCATCTGCCCAATGGGCTGAGCTTCGAGTGGACGGAACTCACCTACCAGCAAATCCTGGCAGGCGACACCACGCTCTATATCTTTCCATTATGCGTGTTGCTGGCCTTCCTGGTGCTGACGGCGCTGTATGAAAGCTGGTCGCTGCCCATGGCCGTGGTGCTGATCGTGCCCATGGGTCTGCTCTCGGCCATCTTCGGGGTATGGGCCTTCGGTCACTTCGGCAAGGGCGGCGATAATAATATCTTCACACAGATCGGCTTCATCGTACTGGTAGGGCTGGCCTGTAAAAACGCCATCCTGATCGTGGAGTTTGCCCGCGAACTGGAAATGCGCGGCATGGGCGTGGTGGAAGCGGCGAAGGAGGCCGCGCGCTTACGTCTGCGGCCCATCCTGATGACCTCCATCGCCTTCATCGCCGGAGTGCTACCCTTGGTATTTTCCTTCGGCGCCGGTGCCGAAATGCGCGCCGCCATGGGTGTCGCCGTGTTCACCGGCATGATCGGTGTGACGTTGTTCGGACTGAATCTTACGCCGGTGTTTTATGTGCTATTGCGTGGCCGCAAGGCCAAGAAATGGGTGCAGCCCGGCGGCGTGGTTTCCGATACGCCTTTAGCGGAAACAAATAGATAATCGCTGAGTTTTTGTGTTAACACTTAATGAGGGTCCCGTATGCTGCACACCAAACTTGTTGCCTTCATCTCCCTGGTTACTTTCTTGTTCAGTTGCGCCATTTACGACACAGAAAGGGGCGTTTTTGTATCGTCCAGTGCGCAGACGATTGATGCGCCAATCTCTGCGGGAGTTGGAAAGCCGATTCTATTGCTGCCCTTTAATCCACCGAAAGAATCCCTCGTCGGGAAGGACACTCACATAGTCATAACAGCAGGGGCATATGCCGAAGCGAATTTTTCCTATCGCTTTGATGCTATTGATCAAGCCAATTTGCGTAAATCTATTTTGAATAGCATAAAAAGTGGTGATTCTCCTGCTCTTATCGA
>JAYSPZ010000082.1:0-4909 GCA_043721815.1 Gammaproteobacteria bacterium
TCCTCAGGATAAGACATCACCGACTCGAGGCGCTGGCGATCCTGGGCATCCATGGATTGCAGCACTTCACGGATTACGGTCTCAGGCAAATCCTGCAGAATGTCGGCCAGGTCATCGGTCGCCAGGCCCTCAGTCGCCGCCACCAGCTCGTGAGTTTCCATCTGGCGAATGAGATTGGCGCGTACGGCATCGTTCACGTAGAGCAGTACATCACCCTCGTGCTCTGCACCCACCAGTTCCCATACCAGTTCACGTTGTTCGAACGGCAGTGACTCGAGCAGACTGGCGATCTCGGCCGGATGCAGGCCGTTCAACATCATGCGTGCCTGCAATAAGGTGCCGCTCTGCAACGCGGCGGCCAGGTCGCGTAACCGGTTGGGGGATTGTTCCGTCAGAGCGGTCATCAAAATTCTCCGCGAGTTTAGTGCATCCTGCGCCGCCAGCCGCGAATGCCAAGATTCATGTGCCATGCAGCACGGCTTGTTGTGCGCAGGGTATTTGTTTACCGCGTGATTATAGTGCTTTATTCAGATAATGAAGGTGTTGCCGGGGGTATTGTTATCGGCAAATAAGCCCTCCAGGCACCGGTGCTGAGATTACAGATTTGACGAGGGTAAAGCTATCAATACGGGCTAAAAAACAGGCGGGCGCAGACTGTCCGGTACTTACTCCGCTTCATCAAAGCGCCTTTTGATGAGCGCAGTAAGTTTCTGCACCGCCGCACGCGCGTCCGTGCCGCAGGCGATGATTACGAGCGGTGTGCCTTGGCTTGCCGCCAGCATCATCACCCCCATGATGCTTTTTCCGTTGACCTGCTGCCGGTCGCGTGCGAGTTGAATGTCACTGGTGAATTGCGCGGCCAGGGTGACGAACTTCGCTGCGGCACGCGCGTGCAGCCCCAGTTTATTGCAGATGGTGACCCGCTTGCGTATCACTTATTGTTTTGGCAGGGCGTGGGGCCGGCATAAGATGCCGTCCTTGCCGCCACTGACGGCCTTTTCGGTCAGTTCGTCCAGGCTTAGTCGCGGATAATTCAAGATACGGATCAGCATGGGCAGATTGATGCCGGACACCACCTCTACGCGCCCTGCCTCGATTAAGCTGCCCGCGATGTTGCTCGGTGTCGAGCCATAAATATCGGTAAGCACCAGGACACCATTACCCTGATCGAGCGCTGCGATCAGTTGTTTTGCCTTGCGGCGTAATAGCTCGGGGTCGCAATTTTGCGAAACGGCGAGTATCTCGGTGGCGAGCGGACATACCCCCAACATGGCGGTTGCCGTATCCACCAGGTCATTGCCGATATTATTGTGCGTTACGATAAGCAGACCAATGGTCATGACGACTCCGGCGCAGACTGAGATTCCCGGTAAGGGTGTGTGTTGGACAATTCGCGGTGACGAAGGAGTACATTATCGCGCTTTTGACGGAAATGTTCCGCCAACAATTTCGCCAGGTAGACGGAGCGATGCTGGCCACCCGTGCAGCCCAGGGCTATGGTCATATAGCTGCGATTATCGGCCTCAAACACTGGAATCCATACTTCGAGAAAGACCTTTAATTCCTCGAACATGCGCCGTACCAGCGGTTGCGCGTCAAGATAGCTCACCACTTCGCTATCAAGACCGCTGAGCGGGCGTAGCTGCGTTTCCCAATGCGGATTTGGCAGACAGCGTAGATCAAAGACAAAATCGGCATCGGCGGGGATGCCTTTTTTGTAGCCAAAGGATTGGAATAGCAGCGACATGGGGCTGGAGCTGGTCGTCTCGACACGCTTGCGCACCAGTTCGCGCAATTCATGCACGTTGGTATGGCCGGTATCAATGTGCACATCGGCATTTGCCAGCATGGGGCGGAGCAGGGTGCGCTCGTGGGCTATGGCCTCCGCCAGCGGAATGCCCAAACGCGTTAACGGATGTTTACGGCGCGTCTCGCTGAAGCGTTTAAGCAGCGTTTTATCGTCGGCCTGGAGAAAAAATATCTCGCAGATCAGACCCGATCCCCTAAGCTCACCGAGCACGTCCGGAAAGAGTTGCAGGTCTTCGACCAGGTTGCGCGCATCGATGCTGACGGCGGCATTTTTATGAATGCGCTGGGAGGTATTAATCATCTGCGTGGCGAAGGCGGGCAGCAAACCGATCGGAAGATTGTCGATGCAATAGTAGCTGAGGTCTTCAAGTTCCTGCAGGGCGGTGCTTTTTCCGGAACCCGACAGGCCGCTGATAATAATGAGTCTCATGGATCGTGCTTGGCCAGGGCTTGGCCCTGCAGCATGCCGAACTCGCGCGCCGCATGGTAGCCTTGTGCTTGCAGGCGATAGTTGCGTACCAGGCATTCGACCAAGACTGCCAGATTGCGTCCCGGTCGAGTCTGTAAGACGGTCTGCGGAATTTGCACATCGAACACCGCACGCATGCCGATGGCGGGATTATCGATCGTATGCGCCATAGATTCGTCAGGTTGCGCGAGCTGTACGATAAGGCCCAGCTCGGCCTGAGTTGCTATTGATTGAGTGCCAAACAGTGCTGCTATGTTCAAAATTCCCAGCGCACGCACTTCCAGGAAGCCTTGCAATAAAGCAGGACAGGAGCCTGTTACCTTGTCGGCTAGCCGCGTAAATTCAGGCGCGTCGTCGGCGATCAAGCGGTGCCCGCGCGTAATGAGTTCCAGGGCAAGCTCGCCCTTACCGACCCCAGCCGTGCCACTAAGCAATACACCCAAGCCCGATATTTCCAGAAAAACACCGTGCAAAATAATGCTGTTGGCAGGCATAGCAAGTCTAGCTCGGCGGTTGCCATTGCAGGAGTAGATCATATAAGTCGCTGCCGGAGTCGGCCATGCGCAACTTTTCGCGAATAAGTCTGTCGCTAAACATCTGCGCCAAAGCGGCAAGAATTTGCAGATGTTCGTCGGTGGACTGTTCAGGCACAGCCAAGGCAAACAGGAGGTCAACCGGTTGCTTGTCGTTGGCATCGAAATCGACACCATTCTCCAGTTTCACAAAGGCACCCAGGGGGCGGTCGAGATTTTTCAGTCGGCCATGGGGCAGCGCCAGGCCGCGCCCCAGGCCGGTTCCACCCAGACGCTCACGCGCCATCAGGCTATCAAAGACTTCTTTTTGCGTGAGTTCAGCTTGTCCACCGGCAATCAAGTCGCTCAGAAGTTCAAGCACGCGCTTTCTGCTGACAGCCTTTACGTCATGCGCAATGCGTTCCGGGGTGATAAGGTCGGCTATCTTCATAGTATGGTGTACAGCATCCCTGCTTAAAAATAATTTGAAACCGATTTGGCGCGGCTAGTCGTGCTTCTGGACTTTTAAGGCACCGTTGGCGCGGTGATGATCGGTAATTTTTTCCTTGTGTTTTTTAATCTGGCGATCAAGTTTGTCACTCAGCGCATCGATGGCGGCATACAGGTCTTGATCTTCGGCATCGGCGAACAGATTTCCACCGCTGATATGGATGGTGGCCTCGGCCTTCTGGCGCAACTTTTCCACGCTCAGGGTCACGCGTATATCGGTAACCTGATCGAAGTGGCGCTCCAGGCGCTCTAATTTATTTAATACGTAGGCACGCAGGGCTGGGGTGATCTCGACATGATGGCCACTTAGATTGATTTGCATAGGAACTCCTTTTTGACTAGGACAGGCGTTTTCGTTCATTGGATGGTGGGATCGCCAGGGATTCGCGATATTTTGCAACGGTGCGACGTGCGACGTTAATGCCTTGTTTTAACAAGATGCTGGCCAGCTTGCTGTCGCTCAGCGGTTTCGCTGCCCCCTCGTTAGACACCAGTTTTTTTATGAGTGCGCGGATCGCCGTGGCGGAACATTCTCCACCGATGGTTGTGTCCACGTGACTGGAGAAAAAATATTTAAGCTCGAAAATTCCGCGCGGGGTATGCACATATTTTTGCGTTGTCACGCGCGAGATGGTCGATTCATGCATACTGACCGCCTCGGCCACATCACGCAGTACCATGGCGCGCATGGCCTCTTCGCCGTGTTCTAAAAAATTACGTTGACGCTCTACAATGCAGGTTGCGACCTTCAACAAGGTCTCATTGCGGCTGCGCAAACTCTTGATAAACCAGCGTGCTTCTTGCAGGTGATTTTTCAGATAATTATTATCGTTACTATTGTCCGCACGGCGGATCAAGCTGGCATATTGCGTGTTAATGCGTACCCGTGGCGCGGCCTCAGGGTTGAGTTCCACCCGCCATGTACCTTCCTGTTTTTTAACATACACATCCGGGATGACGTATTGGGGGCGCGAATCGGTGATCTGACCGCCGGGGCGCGGGTTCAGGGTTTGAATAAGCTCGACCACGCCGCCCAGCACAGACTCTGGAATTTTCATTTGGCGCATTAGCTGCGAGTAGTCGTGATTGGCCAGCAGGTCCAGGTGATCTTGTATCAGGCGTTTTGCCTCGGCCAACCAGGGCGTGTCGGGACTTAACTGTTGTAACTGGAGCAACAGGCATTCCGACAGATTTCGCGCTGCTATCCCGGGTGGTCCAAAATTTTGTATGCAATGCAATACCGCCTCGACCTCGTCGATTCGAATGTCCTGCCCGGGTACGCCGTCGACACCCTCTTGCAGATCACCCTGGATGCCCGCGAGAATATTTTCGAGCGTATCGCTAAGGTAGCCGTCGTCCATAACCGAATCAATAATCGCCAGGGCAATGATTCGATCAGTGTCGGAAAAGGGCGTGAGACGCATTTGCCAGAGTAAATGATCGGACAGGCTCTCATCGGCACTTCCCTGATTTTCATATTCGCCCGCCGACTGATCGGAATTTTGGGTGTGCGGGGCGGCGCTGTCGTAAACATCGTCCCAGGCGCTATCGACCTCGAAGGACTCGCCATTCCGCTCGTCGGGATCCCGTTCCATATCGGTGTCTGTGC
>JAYSPZ010000083.1:0-13298 GCA_043721815.1 Gammaproteobacteria bacterium
TTATATCAACGAGAGGGAACGATTATGGAAACGACGTGGATTTTGGTGGCAAATCGTGGCGGTGCAAGCCTGTTCGAGCGAACGGGCAAAGACAACATACGGCGCGTGCAGGATATCCCACATTCACGGGGCCGTCTTAAGAATCAGGACATTGATACCGATAAATCAGCGCGTACTTTTGACCGGTTTGGCCAGGGCCGGCACGCAACGGGTGCTGAGCACGAACCGACCGAACATGTCGCGGAGCAGTTTGCCAGGAGTCTTGCCGATATTCTCAACCAGGGCCGTGTCGAACATGCTTATACCGGCCTTATTCTGGTGGCAGGCCCGGAATTTTTGGGCAGACTGTTGAAGGTCCTGGACGCCAATACTGCGGCAAATGTGACAAAGACAATAGATAAAAATCTGCTCGATATTAATGAGCGAGACCTGGCTGGATATCTTGACGGCGCTTAATCCCTGGCTTGCGCGATGGCAAGCTATCGGCTATTGTTGATTAAATTAGTAAGGTATAAGAAATGCCATGTTTGAGCGGTTGAGAGAAGATATTCGCTGCGTCTTTGAACGCGACCCGGCGGCGCGCACCGGCTTTGAGGTATTGACGACCTATCCCGGCCTCCACGCTGTGCAGTTTTATCGTGCCAGCCATCGTCTCTGGAACGCCAACTGGAAGTGGCTCGCGCGAGTGGTTTCAAGCCTCTCGCGCTGGCTGACCGGTGTCGAGATTCATCCCGGCGCACGCATCGGTCGGCGGTTTTTTATTGACCACGGCATGGGTGTTGTCATTGGCGAGACGGCGGAAATCGGGGACGATTGCACGCTTTATCATGGCGTTACACTCGGCGGCACGAGTTGGCAAAAGGGCAAGCGTCATCCCACGCTGGGCAATGATGTGGTTATCGGAGCGGGCGCCACGGTGCTGGGACCTATTCGTATAGGTGATGGCGGGCGCATCGGCTCCAACGCCGTGGTGACCAGGGATGTGGCGCCAGGCGCAACCGTTGTCGGCATACCCGGGCGCGTGGTAAATGCGCCAAAGACCGGGCGCGAGCAACACCGCGATGCCATCGCCCGCAAGATTGGCTTCGATGCCTATGGCACCACGCAGGACATGCCGGATCCGGTGGCCAACGCTATCAACTGCCTGCTTGACCACATCCATGTCATGGATACCAAGGTCGAGATGATGTGCGATGCCTTAAAAACACTGGGTGCCGAGATCGGCGACATCAAGCTTCCGGCCCTGGATTCGTGCGAGATTCAATCGACGGAACAACAGGGCTCGGGCAAGGCCAAGGATGAGGCGGGGCAGGAAAAGGCAACTCACTATGCACATAAAGGTTAAGGAATTTCTGTCAGATGAAATTAATCAGAGTTTCCTTAGAATTTAGCTTGAGGACAGTACCATGAGGCTGACCACAAAGGGGCGTTATGCCGTGACGGCGATGCTGGACCTGGCCTTGCACGACACGCAGAACCCGGTGGCCCTGGCCGATATTGCGCAGCGTCAGGGCATCTCGCTTTCCTATCTGGAACAACTGTTCGCACGGCTGCGCAAGCAGGGTTTGGTCGATAGCGCACGCGGCCCCGGCGGCGGGTATCGCCTGGGGCGTGGCAGTGCGGAAATCTCCATCGCCGATGTGATTCAGGCCGTAGACGAGAAGGTTGATGCGACACGCTGTGGCGGCAAGATGAATTGTCAGGGCGAGGAGCGCTGTCTTACCCACGATTTATGGTCCGGCCTCAGCGATCAGATCCACGAGTTTTTACACGCCATCAGCCTCGCTCAGTTGGTGGAAAAACGTGATGGCAAAAACGGTACGGCGCGCCAGACCGAGTGTATCCAGTTCTATCCCGTGGCCCCGGATAGAATGGCCAAGACCAAGGATGTTGTTGGTCTATAAACCGCTCGAATAACGACGCGATGTCGATCTACCTCGATCACAATGCCACTACGCCGCTGGATGAGCGCGTGCTGGAATCCATGCTGCCCTTTTTACGCAGCGAGTACGGCAATCCCTCAAGTTCCCATCGTCTGGGCCGCACGGCGCGTGCTGCCGTCGAAACGGCGCGTGGGCAGCTTGCCGCACTTATCAACGCCTCTCCCGCTCAAATTATTTTTACCAGCGGCGGCACTGAGGCCAATAACCTGGCACTCAAGGGTGTGCTGGCGCGTTGTCCGCACGGGCGCATCGCCATCAGTGCCATTGAACATTCCTCGCTGCGCGGATCCGCAGCAGCCCTGACCAAACAAGGCTGGCAACTCGACAGCATCGGCGTGGATGCGCAGGGCAGGGTGCCGCTTGCAGCGGTGCGGCAGGCCTTGTATCAGGACACCCGCCTGGTGTCGGTCATGCTCGCCAATAATGAGACCGGCGTGCTTCAGGATATTGCAAGTATCACCGCCCTGGTGCGCAAGGCGGGGGCCATCATGCACAGCGATGCGGCGCAGGCTTTGGCCAAGATCAAGGTCGATTTTGCCGCCAGCGGTGTTCATATGATGACGCTGTCCGCGCACAAAATAGGTGGCCCCAAGGGTATCGGTGCGCTGATTACTGAGGAGTCTATGGCGCTTGAACCTCTACTGCAGGGCGGCGGACACGAGCACGGTCGGCGCGCGGGGACGGAAAATGTTGCCGCCATCGTGGGCTTTGGTGCGGCGGCAGCGTTGGCGCAACAGGAGATCGAGCAACGCAGTCTGTATTTGCTGCCTCTGCGCGATTACTTGGAGACGGGTCTGCGCACCTTGCCGGGGGCAGAGATATTCGCCGCAAACGTGCAACGCCTGCCCAATACCGTGCTGGTAAGCCTGCCGGAATTTGCCGGAGAGACGCTGTTACAAAATCTGGATCAGGCGGACATCATGGTCTCGGCAGCCTCCGCCTGTATGAGCGGGAGCCTGTCGCCCAACCCGGTACTGCTCGCCATGGGGGTTGCGCCTGATAGATTGCGTAATGTGTTGCGTATCAGCTTGGGGGCAGGCAACACGCGCGGTGAGATCGATATACTCATTGCAACATTGCATAAACTGCATAAGCAGTTCACACCCTGGGAGGCTAAAAGTGCCGGCAATGTGTAAAACATTGCGTGTCGTAACGGGTTCGATGGCACTGCAAAGGCTCGTCACAATTGCCTGTAGGGGACTAAGCGACTAGAATTACACCCTTACCAAAAGCACCCCGCACCGTTTCGCCTCAATTCTCACTTAAGGACTGTTTAATGACTTTACAGCGCACTTTTTCCATCATCAAGCCGGATGCCGTGGCCAAAAATATTATCGGTGCGATCTACACGCGTTTCGAACAGGCGGGTTTGCTCATCGTCGCCGCCAAGATGACACACCTCACGCGCGCGCAGGCAGAAGGATTTTATGCCGTGCACAAGGCGCGTCCGTTTTTTAACGACCTCGTGAATTTTATGATTACCGGCCCGGTAATGATGCAGGTGCTCGAAGGCGAAAACGCCATCGTCAGGCACCGCGAATTGATGGGTGCGACCAATCCTAAAGATGCCGCGCCCGGCACCATCCGCGCCGATTTTGCCAGTACGGTTGATGAAAATGCGGTGCACGGTTCCGACAGCCCCGAGACCGCGCAGGCCGAGATCGAATTTTTCTTTCAGCCCGCTGAGATTTGTCCGCGCACGCGCTAAAATCTATCCGTGGAAACCCCAGCGAAAATCAACCTGCTCAACCTGGATCGCCCGGACATGGAGGCCTTTTTTCTGGCCCACGGCGAGCCGAAATTTCGCGCCACCCAGGTGCTGAAGTGGATACATCATTTCGGCCTCGACGACTTCGATGCAATGACCAATATTGGCAAGGAATTGCGCCCGCGTTTGCGCGACCTTGCCGAGATCAAGGCACCCGAGATTATCGTCGATCAGGTCGCCCTGGACGGCACACGCAAATGGTTATTGCGTCTCGATAGTGGCAATAGCGTAGAGACGGTATTTATCCCCGAGGGCGGGCGCGGTACCTTATGCGTTTCTTCCCAGGTCGGCTGTGCGCTCGAGTGTTCATTTTGCGCCACGGGGCAACAGGGTTTTAATCGCAACCTCACGGTCGCCGAGATTATCGGACAGGTGTGGATCGCCAATCGCGCACTCGGTCGTGACCCAAGGGGCGAGCGCATCATCACGAATGTCGTCATGATGGGTATGGGCGAGCCCTTGTTGAATTTCGATAATGTGGTCAAGGCAATGAATCTGATGGTGGACGACCTTGGTTATGGCTTATCGAAACGCCGCGTCACGCTGAGTACGGCGGGCGTGATCCCGGCGCTGGACCGTCTGCACGCCGTCAGTCCGGTGAGTCTCGCCGTCTCGCTGCACGCGCCCAATGATGCCCTGCGCAATGAACTCGTTCCGCTCAATAAAAAATATCCGATCAGCGAACTGCTGGCAGCCTGTCGTCGTTACGTTGCGGGCGAGACGCGTCGCCGCGTGACCTTCGAATACGTCATGCTCGATGGCATCAATGATAGCCCGGCGCTGGCGCATCAATTAGTGGCCTTGCTCAAGGATATGCCGGCCAAGGTCAATCTGATTCCGTTTAATCCCTTTCCCGGTACGCGCTACACGCGCTCCAGTCCGGCGACCATAGACCGGTTCCGCGCCATCCTCATGCAGGCCGGGTTGGTCACCGTGACGCGTAAGACGCGCGGGGACGATATCGATGCCGCCTGTGGCCAGCTTGCCGGTCAGGTGCAGGATCGCACCAAGCGCAGCCTGCGCAATATTCGCATTGCCGTGGAGCCGGTGAGTACCCAAGCATGAAGCCATCAGCCATCAAAGCATGCTGCTACCCCCTGATCTTGCTTGGCCTGCTCATAACCCTGAGTGCCTGTAGAACCACCGGTGAAACAAGCAGAGGAAAAAACACCGGCGATAGCTCGGATACCTTGGCCGAAACTAATGTGAAACTCGGTGTCGGTTATTTACAGCAGGGAAGGAATGAATTGGCGCTTGCGAAATTACAGCGCGCATTGGAATTGAATTCGCGTCTTCCGAGCGCACATAGCACCATCGCCATCGCTTACGACCAAGTGGGTGAGTACGATAAAGCGCAGAAGCACTACCTGAAGGCCATCCGTCTGGCACCCAAGGATTCCAATGTACACAATAATTACGGCACGTTTTTGTGCAAGCGTAACGAGCTGGACAAGGCGGAGCAGCAATTCCTGCTGGCCATTGAAAATCCCCTGTACGAGACACCCGCCCAGGCCTATGAAAATGCCGGTCTGTGTGCACTGCGCGTCCCTAACACCGTCAAGGCCGAGAAATATTTTCGCAGCGCCTTGCAGATCGATCCGCGCTTGCCGGTCTCGCTCTATCAAATGGGTGTCATCAGCTTTGACCGTGGAGACAATCTATCGGCGCGCGCCTATCTTCAGCGTTACGCGGCAGTCGCCCGGCACACGCCGCAGGTTCTGTGGCTGGGTGTGCGGGTAGAGCGGGTGCTCGGGGATAAAAACGCCGTTTCCAGTTATGCCTTGCAGTTGAGATCAAGTTTTCCAGACTCTCGGGAGGCAAGCTTACTGGGTGAGTCCGAAGGTCGTGCTGCGAGCCTGCCGAAGCAGAACCAATGATGCCTTCAGACCAGCAGGTGACGAATGAGTGGAGTGTCGCCGGGGCCGGCACATTACTGCGCGAGGCGCGCGAGGCGCGTGGTCTGTCCACGCGGCAAGTGGCCGGCGAATTACGTCTTGATGTGAGGTATATCGAGGCTATGGAGCGTGATGAGTATACGCAACTCGTGGCCCCTGTTTTCGGGCGCGGCTATCTGCGCAGTTACGCGCGCTTTCTCAATCTTTCTCCCGACACTATCGTCACATCCTATGAACACCGGAAGGGACCCGTGCCCAAGGCGTTACCCAGGCGTTCCGCATTTTACGACAATACCAGCGATGGCAATAATCGCCTGCACTGGATCATTTATTCGATAGTTTTAGTATCGCTTATTGTAGGGGTCATCTGGTGGCAGATGCAGGGTACGGTCAAGTTCTGGGAGGGGCGATCTTTAGAGGATATCGAGCCTGAACTATCCGATGCGCCGGTCGCAGCGAATTTAGCCCCTGCGAAGACGGCCAACGATACGACGGTCATACAGGATACAGATCAAGCAAAAAATACTGCGGTAACTGCGCCGCCCGCTACACCAACGGTAACGGACTCCGTAACAAGTCCGATTGCGGATGCCGCACCGACTACTGATACGGCATCCGCACCAGCACCAGCACCAGTACCAGCACCAGTACCAGTACCACAGGTCACCCCGGCAATGCCCAGCGTGACCTTGAGTCTAACGGCGGATTCCTGGGTGGATATTATAGATGCCGAGGGTAAACATCTCATCTACGAAACACTGTCGGCGGGTACCACCCAGACACTGCAAGGGATCAAGCTTCCGCTTAAAGTGGTGCTGGGAAAAGCGGCCAACGTGAGCCTCGATTACAACGGTAAGCCCTTCGATCATTCACGTTACCATCGCGATGGCATGGCTCGCTTCGAGTTGGGTTCGGCGAGCACTAACGCGCCCAATAATTAAGGAAGCTCTGATTTATCCAGAGTTTCCTTAACCTGTGCAATAAGAATTAAGGGTTCTACATTGTCCAAAATAATCCAGGCCATCCGTGGCATGAATGATATTCTGCCAGCCGCTATCCCCCATTGGCAGTTCCTCGAACAAACCCTGCGCGACTTGATGGCAAGTTATGGCTACGAGGAAATTCGCCTGCCGTTATTGGAGCGTACCGAACTTTTTTCGCGCGCCATCGGTGAAGTAACCGATATCGTCGAGAAGGAGATGTACACATTTACCGACCGCAACGGCGATAGCTTGACCCTGCGCCCGGAAGGCACCGCCGGTTGCGTGCGCGGTGCCATTGAAAACGGTCTGCTTTATAATCAGATTCAGCGTCTGTGGTATCTCGGCCCCATGTTTCGTCACGAGCGTCCGCAAAAGGGGCGCTACCGTCAATTCCATCAAATCGGCGTAGAGGCCTTTGGCATGGCGGGCCCGGAGATTGATGCCGAGCTGATCTTAATGACGGCACGCCTGTGGCGTAAACTGGGGCTGTGTCCCGTGCCGGGAGATTCAAAGCGTGAAGATGCGCAGGCCACGAACGGTAAAAATTTAACGCTCCAATTAAATTCGCTAGGCTCGCTGGCGGCACGCGCTGTTTATCGCGAGCAATTGGTAAAATATTTCTCGGGCCATCAAGGGCAACTGGACGAAGACAGCAAGCGTCGTCTGCACACCAATCCTTTGCGTATCCTCGACAGTAAAAATCCTGATCTGCAAACAGTGATTGCCCATGCCCCACGGCTAAGCGACTATCTGGACGACGATGCCAGGGCGCACTTTACGGAACTGTGCGCGTATCTGGATGCCGCCGGGCTTGCATACCAAATCAATCCGCGCCTGGTACGCGGCCTGGATTATTACAATAAGACGGTCTTCGAGTGGGTTTCGGACGCGCTGGGTGCGCAAGGTACCGTCTGTGCCGGAGGGCGTTATGATGGCCTGGTGGAGCAGATTGGCGGCAAGCCAACATCGGCCGTGGGTTTTGCCGCCGGCCTGGAACGCCTGGTGGCGCTGCTGGAAGTGCAGGGTGGGTCGCGTACCCAGGCACCGCACGCCTATTTTATTACGGTCGGCGCAGCGGCCAACCGCGCCGGTATGCTGCTCGTGGAAAGGCTGCGTGATGCGCTGCCGGATTTGCGTCTAGTCAATAATTGCGAGGGCGGCAATTTGAAAAGTCAGCTAAAAAAGGCCGATAAAAGCGGCGCCCAGTTTGCCCTTATTTTGGCGGAACAAGAGTTAGCTGCAAACTATGTCAGCGTTAAGTCACTACGCATGCAAGATCAGGAGCAGCTTGCTATTCCCGTACCCGCGTTAGTTGAATTTCTCTCGCAGCACCTCTGAGCTACTTTTCCACCGTACAGTCCTGCATCGAAATAGTTTGAATTTGCTTAATTACGGAAGGTAAAAACAGGCCTACTTTTGGAATGAGACCAAGTCTTGATTTCGACTTCAAATTCGCACTACTCAAAGCAAAGCAAGTGTTGTAAAGTTATCTAACTATGTGCCTAGGTAATTAACTAAAAGTGGTTAGAAAAGACTATGTATCCAGGCCGTGTACAGCATCGTTATAAACACTCCAACGCAGATAGCCTGGCATTACTGTGTTTTCTAATTATTGCCTTGCTTAGTGCTGTGAGTCCGGTAGTGGCAGGCCCGCTGCTGGAGCGCGCCCAGACATTATTGAGTGAGGGCAAGAAAGACGAGGCCCAACCGCTACTCCTTGAGGCCATGCAAGATCCCGAGCAACACTTTGCCGCTTATGGAGTGTTGATTAGTCTGGCCCTGGCCGCACACGATCAGGTTCGTCTCAATGAGTTATTTGATGCCCATCAGGCTTATCCTTTTCAGGCCCCTGAGAATTTTCAAGGGCGCATAGAATTCTACGAATTGCGTTATTTGCGAGAGATTTATAATCAGGCAATTCAGCATTTTTTGGCGCGTCGCTGGCCGCAGGCAGAGCAGGGCTTCAGTCAATTATTGGGTGATGCCGCCTATCATCGCCAATCCGTCGCCTGGCTGTTTCGCATAGCCATGAAACAGAAAGATTTCGAGCGGGCTGAATTTATCGCGGGACTCGGAAAAGCATTTGCCGACGATCCCGCAAGCTCTCCTAACATCCTGGGGGCCTGTGCCGCTCAGCGCAAATCCGATCGACAAGCATCGCAGTCCGCCTTGTCCCTTATTTCGGAAGAATTGAAGCGACGCAATGCCTATGCGGACTCCCTGCAAACCCGGCTTGCGGCACAACAAGCGGTCTATGTAGCGATGATCCGTCTGCATAATGAGATCGACCAATGTTTCCGCTTCGCGATGGGTAAGCCCGCTGAGGCGCGTCCCTTATTCCCGGACTTGCCGGATAATATACTGGCTTATCTAGCAAGGTAGGCCGGTAATTGAGTAACATCGCATAGGCGTAGAAGGCAGACAGCAACTGCGTAAGGCTGCTGGTCTTCAACCCTTGAGGATTGTGCCATGACGATACGTATTCTATTGGTCGATAAGCAGCGTTTATTTCGCCAAAGTCTCTCCTGCATGCTTAATCAGGACCCCGATATGCGTGTCGTGGGCGAGGCGGCGGATGGACAAGAGGCGTTTTCCCTAGCCTTGGAGCGCAAGCCGCATATCGTATTGATGGATCTGGATATTCCCAAGATCGATGGCGTACAGGCCACGCGTTTAATCCTGGAACGTGCACCCAAGACCAAGATTCTTATCCTCTCGGAATCTGAACAGGCCGCGCACACTACTGTGGGTTTGGCGGCGGCACTGATGGCAGGAGCGGTAGGCCATGTGTTGAAGGATGTCGACTATCCCGAACTGCTGCGCATCATCAAGCATTATGCGCAGGGTTCCCCCATAAGTTCTGTTTTTTTAACGTCCTCCGGGCTTGCGCATGACAAAGATAAGATTTTATTGAATGGCAACGTCTCTTTGACGCGGCGGGAACTGGAGGTAATGGACTTACTCATGTGCGGCCAGCGTAGCCAGGAGATAGCCGAGAGCCTCGCCATCTCCATTGAAACCGTGAAGGTGCATATACAGCATATCTACCGCAAACTGGGTGTGAAGAATCGCGTCGAGATGATCCTGTCCTTAAAGCCCGGTCAGGTGGCACGTGCGTATCATGAGTAGCCTGAGTTAAGCCCTCAAGCCAGTTTCTTCTGGTGCTTATGATAGTCAGGGTGGCAGCGCATCCCTGCACTGCCAGAAATCTTGAATAAACTAAATTTAGAGTTTCCTTAATCCAGTTAGTTCAAAATACGGGTTCCAGTTATAACTATAAATGGTTATTTCTGTCTTGTTTTTAAGTAAAAATACCTATTTGTAGGTATTGTTAAGCCTGACTGAAATCTCCCTAATAGCCCAGTGAAAATTTCTTTTTCCGGCCACTAAAACTAGGGAGTCCACCCGTGCGCAAATCCGCGATTATTTATCACATCTTGTTAGGCGTTATAAGTCTGGCTGCCGTCATGGCAAGCCCGGTATACGCGCGGCACGGTGAAGCAACTTTTTTACCTAACCGTATTCCAGAACCTGCGGCGTACGAGTCCTCGGAAACAAAGGGTAAAGCCGTGATAGTGAACGGTGTTGCCACGGTCCAAAACCCATCAGGAGTCCAGAATCCCCCGTTTGAAAATCTGTGGACCAGCATTAACGATGTCGGTGGCTGCTCCGGTTGCCACACCGGCCTTTATGACCAGTGGAACGGCTCGATGATGGCCAATGCCTGGCGCGATCCGGGCTGGCGCGGTGCCTTCCTGCTGGTGTCCCGCCTCACCTCCACCGACGGCTGTAAGGACATCGCCCCCGCGCTGGACGCGAATGGTAATGCCCGAGACGGAACTGCGGGTTTCGACTGCAGCACGACGCTGCGCAAGCTCAACCCCTTCTCCGGCACCAAAGGAGCCGCTGCTGTAGGGCCATTGGGCACGCCTGCGCACGAGACATCCACGTTCTTCATAGAGGGCACCGGCACGGCTACCTATAGTCCTACAACGGCCAGTCCCTCCAACTCAGGCTCGCTGATGGACGACTTCTGTTCGCGTTGCCACATGCCCACTAACTATGTGGATGCCACGGTGTCGGTGGACTTGGATAGCCCGTCTAACCAGGAGCATGGCTCCATCAGCCCCACCTATGACCCGACTTCAGTCACCGCAGGCAGCACGCCGCTTAACGACCCTGCCATCGCGTCATTTCCGGCCTACGGCACGGCGCGTGAATCCTACGGCACGCGGACGGACGGTGTTAACCGCCCGGTCAACAGCAACAGCGGCAAGCTCGGTATTGTTTGCGAGGTTTGTCACACCAACGTGGCCTCGCGTTACACCCCCTACCATAACTACGATCAATTAATTGGTAGCGCGGCAAATCCGGTTAGTGATTACTATGCCGCCACCAAGGGCGTGTCGCGCTCGGATGATACCCAACTTGATCAGTTTGGTAAGATACTGTTGCCACAAGGGACAAGTAGAACTGCAGTTGCCAATAAGACTGTCGCGCACGAAGATATGATCGAAGTGCCCACTCCTGGTGCCAAAAATCTGGGTTATGCCATCGGTGCCGGAGCCTTCAGGCTTTCACCGCATGCCTTGGCCAAACCGGAGCGCTTCGGGCCGCTGTCGTGGAGAAACTTCACCAACGATGTTGATAGCTATATGACGGAGGTGTTTACCGGCGGCACCCGCTTAGCTACAGGCGGGCCTACCGATCCGGCGGCAACCAATATCTACTTCTACCAAGCCAACCCGCCCGGCAAGCACGAGACCTACTACCAGGTGAAATTCGAGCGTGCCGAGTTCTGTGCGGCCTGCCATGATGTCACCAACCCACTCACCATCAAAAATGCTTCCAGTACTAATAATGGCAAGTGGGTGGGTGGTTTCCCGATCGAGCGCACCTACACCGAGTTCCTGAACAGCCGCTATGCTGACCGTAAAGATCCGGCCACTGGGTTGACGCAGGCCAATTTCGATGCCAACTACAAGCGCGACTGCCAGACCTGCCATATGCAGCAGACCTTCGGCGAGGCGGGCACCGCGTTGACCTTGTATACCGTCGGCGGCACTGCGGCGGCACCCATCGTAACGCCGGATGCGCCGATCCCCGAGCCGAGCTGTGATCGCGTACAGCACATCACCGGCTTCTCGCATCACTTCGTGGGCGGTAATGCCTACATCACCAAGATGATTGGTGCCGATGCCAACGGCGGTACCGTGCAGCCGTATCCTGAGTTGCTCGAAACCAGCTTCAGCTCGTCCGAGCCTACGAGCCGCTTCAATTACGCGCGCTTCACCACCACCGGCACCACGATCAACGCCGTGGCCACCCAGCATCAACGCTTTGCCTGGGATCGTCTGCGCAATGCCTTAACCATGACGTTGCAAACGCCGGCCAGCGCGGTGCGTCCCACCACGGGCACCACCAATGTGCTGATCCCGGAGATTGCCGTTATTAACGAAGGTGCCGGGCATAACTTCCCCACCGGCTTCCCCGAGGGTCGTGCCGCCTGGATTGCAGTGAAGGCCTATGATGCTACGGGCAGGGAACTGCCGATTCTGGATGGTGCGCGGGTAACCCCGTCCCTCACGGCGGATTTCCCCAATCCGTCGCCCAAGGGCATAGGCTACCTGGTGGAAAAGGAAGGGTTGCTTGATCCGACCTATGCGACCGCCTGTAACTGGGTCTTACCACCCGGGGGTATCGACCCCTATGCGGTGACCTTCCGCGCCGTGGCCAGTAAAGACGGTGTGTGCCCGACGCTGGATCTGCCCTATGCCAGTGCGTTGAATATAGCAACCGTCACTGCGACGGGTGTGCCGAAAAATGCAGCCGGCAATCCGGTGGATCGTGCCAATCCCACGAATCTGCCTCACTATACCGATACCAGCGGGTATTTAAACGGTGCCCTCACCACCACCGCCAACGGCGATCGCTTCGATGATTCCTATCTGAGAGATACCCGTTTGCAGCCTATGAAGGGTGCCGGTAATCCGTTCAAGACACCGACCAGCAATAACCCCTATGCCGAGGCGCACATGACCAACCGCTACTCCGTGGTGATTGATTCCACCACGGTCGGCCCGGTGAGCGTGACCGCTGCGGTGTATTACCAGTCTTTCGAGGCCGAGGTTGCCCTGAAGTTCTTGGGTAATCTGGCCAATCTGGATGATGCGGATAATATTGCAGCTACAGCGGGTTTCCCAACCAGTGGCCCGGAAGGTTTCCCCGCTCTCCCCCCGACCATTGAGCCTTGCGTGCTGCACGGTGCCTGTGATCGCATCAATGATGCTACCGGGAAGGTTCTCAAGCGCGAGACTGATGTGCGCAATGCACTGAAGTTCGACCCGGTGGTCATCGAAGGTGCGCCGCCCGTGCCGGTTATCGTGAAGAGCGCCGCTATCCAGTTGACCGGTGGTGTGGGCACGGCGGATGCCGCACCCCCCGCGCTGGTGATTAACAACTCAACGCTTAATCCCAATACCACGGCGGATATCCCGCTCAATCGTCACTGGTCACCCTCACCTTACGGCGGCACGCGGGGCAATTACCGCAACCCGGCTGTTAATGTCACAGAAGATAGCATCGGTGAGCAGTCTGTGGATCCGGCGCGTATCGTGAAGGCGACCTTCACCGAGCCGGTGCAGGAGTGCAGGACGGTATCAGCTGTCACGACTTGCGGCCCGCTGACCGTGCAGACCTTCTATGTGGC
>JAYSPZ010000084.1:0-6197 GCA_043721815.1 Gammaproteobacteria bacterium
AGCACCAGGGTATGAAACCACAAATCGGCGCTTTCATGAATGATCTGTTGAGCATCCGCATTCTTCGCGGCAATAATGAGCTCGGTACTCTCCTCGCCGATCTTCTTGAGGATGGCATCCAATCCCTTGCCGCACAGACTTGCGACATAGGAACTCTCCGCAGAGGCATTTTTTCTCTGCTCGATTACGCGGGCCAGTTGTCCCAAGGTATCGTTCATAAAGCCACTACCGGATCATTCGTAAGCTGTGGCCAGAAAGCCTCTGACGCATGCCTCATTATATATTATTTACGGTAAATCAGGCTTGGATCTTTGAGCACCGGCTCTACGTCAAGCCACTGACCCTCACTTAACTGCCGGAAGAAACAACGGGCACGACCGGTATGACAGGCGATGCCGCCCTCCTGCTCCACACTGAGCAGCAGCGCATCGCCGTCGCAGTCGAGGCGGATATCCTTCACCCGCTGCACATGGCCGGAGCTTTCGCCCTTGTGCCACAGACGCGAGCGCGAGCGCGACCAAAACACCGCCTCGTCCCGCCGCACGGTCTCTTCCAGCGCCGCGCGATTCATCCAGGCCAACATCAGCACCTTGCCGCTCACTACCTCCTGCACAATCACCGGCACGAGGCCATGCTCGTCCCAGCGGATTTCAGCTAACCAGTCGTGTGTCATGGGTGGGTCAAAGCGAGCTTAAAGATCGTAAAGTATCAGGCAGCGGGTGGCTAAAGTCTACAAGAGCAATCAGCAATCAGGGTGGGCACATCTTGTATTTTGATGTTATTGCTTCGAGGCCTAGTCTTGTAATAACACTTAGGTTGCAAAACAACATTCGAATTACGCAGCAGTAGGGTCTTCTGGCATACCTGGCGGCGAGTCGCCTCTTGCGCGCTCAATCATTCTTTTGACTTGCGAATTTGCATGAATCGGTATCAATTCAATTTCTGGGTGCTGCTGTGCAAATACTCTAAAAATCTCATCAGAAAATGCTTGCCCGATTGTTTCAATATCTGTGAAATCAAATAGTACTTTTTTGAATAACTCGACTCTTGCCAATAGTCGTTTTGCCTGAGAGCGAGAAATTAGTTGATCATTTCCATATTTTACCAACTTAACGGGAACCACCGTCTTATTGAATCCATACTCATCCCCTGTAGAAAATTGATCAAATATCTTTTTTGCGGTTCTTGCGGTGTGATTATGAATCTTCATCCAAACGGTAGTGCCTATAGAAAATCTGTCCCTCTCTAAAATCCAATCCTCTGGATTACCAAATTCGTGGGTAAAAAATACGCCCCCGGACAAAATATCGAATGAGTCGAACATTCGAGAAGTAAAGAAAATTCCTTCCCCCGTGTGATTTTTGGGGTCAGTCGTAAGTTTTCCTTTGTGCAACTCAAAGATCGCATGGCGCTCATCCAGCAGCCCTAATACCATTTGAATTTTCTTAAAAATCCCGACTCCCTCATCCATTACAAGCATTTCGGTATCGGCGGCTGTTTTTCTAATGCGCACAAATATATCTGGGCTGCCGGAATGATCAATGGCGTTGTTAAACATCTCAGTAAACCCGTAATGCCAGATGTTCATGGCGTTATCAGGTAACTGTCCGAGGACTGGTCTAACGTCATTAGTCCAAATTACATCCTCCGCTAGCACAGGGCTAATTTTGTATGTCTGCTGCCATTCAAGAAGAGGGCAAAGTCTATAAACCCGGCTGCGCGTTTTACCGGTTTCGGCCAGAGCATTTTCTTTTGTAAGTCTTTGTAGATGCTTGTTTACGGCCTGCCTGGTTATGGCGAATTTTTTAGCCGTTACGCGACTGATTTCATTAGGATGTTTATCAACATTTTCGAGGATATAACGGCGTATATCCTCGCCACGCCCTCTGACACTGGTCATTGGAAACTTACCCCTATACTTTGTCAATCTTAAGGTATGATATTGTCAACCATAACTGGCATTATTGTCAACTATTGGGAATGAATTGTCAACCATTCTAGTTGCAGCAGGCGCAACGGGGCAAGCCTAGGCCTTGTTTATAATCTGATCTCGATGCCACATTCAGCCATGCGCTGTTTGGCCTGGGCGATGGTGTACTCGCCGAAGTGGAAGATGCTGGCGGCGAGCACGGCGTCGGCCTTGCCTTCCAAGATGCCGGCGACTAGATGGTCGAGGTTGCCGACGCCGCCGGAGGCGATCACCGGCACGCTGACTGCCTCGCTCACGGCGCGCGTGAGTGCGATGTCGAAGCCGCTCTTGGTGCCGTCGCGGTCCATGCTGGTGAGGAGGATTTCGCCTGCGCCGTAATGCGTCATCTTTTTCGCCCACTCAACTGCGTCGATGCCGGTGGCTTTGCGGCCGCCGTGGGTGAAGATTTCCCAGCGTAAAATCTCCCCTTTGAAACCAAATTCCCCCTCGCGTTGCTCGACCCCCTTTATAAAGGGGGTGGCCGTAGGCGGGGGGATTTGTTTGGCATCCATAGCTACCACGATGCACTGTGAGCCGAAACGCTCGGCGGCCTCTTTGACGAATTCAGGGTTGGCAATCGCGGCGGTGTTGATGGCCACCTTGTCGGCACCGGCGTTGAGCATGCGGCGGATGTCGCTGATGGTGCGGATGCCGCCGCCGACGGTGAGCGGGATGAAGACCTGATTGGCTATCTGCTCAACCATATGCACCAGGGTCTCGCGCTGATCGGAACTCGCGGTGATGTCCAGGAAGGTAATCTCATCGGCACCCTGTTCGTCGTAGCGCCTGGCGATCTCGACCGGATTACCCGCGTCGCGGATATTGACGAAGCGCACGCCCTTCACGACACGCCCGTTGTCCACGTCCAGGCAGGGGATGATGCGTTTGGCTAGGCCCATAGAATCAGTATCAAGTTACAAGTAGCAAGTAACAGCACAGGGAACAGTATCTTGTCACTGGCTACTTTTTTTAGACAATTTATCGGCCAATTTCTGGCCTTCGGTAAAGTCCAGCGTGCCTTCGTAAATGGCGCGACCCACGACGGCACCCATAATGCCCTCTTCGCGCACCTTGCACAGCGCACGAATATCTTCCAGGTTGGTAATGCCGCCGGAGGCGATCACCGGGATGCTGATGGCACGCGCCAGCGCCACGCTGGCCTCGACGTTCACGCCGTTCATCATGCCGTCGCGGCTGATGTCGGTGTAGATGATGGCCTCCACACCCTCTTTTTCAAAACGCTGGGCGAGATCGATGACGTTGTGATTGGACAGTTTCGACCAGCCATCGATGGCAACACGCCCATCCCTGGCATCCAAACCGATAATAATATGGCCGGGAAATTCGACGCAGATGTCGGCGACAAAATGCGGGGCGTTAACGGCCTTGGTGCCGATGATGACGTAGCGGACACCGACATCCAGATAAGCCTGTATGGTGTCCTCATCGCGTATCCCGCCGCCGACTTGTATAGGCAATTCAGGATAACGTTCGGCAATGGTACGGATCACCTGGAAGTTCATGGGTTCACCCGCCAGCGCACCGTTCAAATCAACGATGTGCAGACGCCGTGCGCCCGCCTCGACCCAGCGCCCGGCGACGGCGAGCGGATCGTCGGAAAAGACCGTGTCTTCATCCATGCGCCCCTGGCGCAGGCGCACGCATTTTCCGTCTTTAAGATCTATGGCGGGGATCAATAGCATATACAAAGTCTCATCTTAGGCGCGGCCATCCCAACGCAAAAAATTGGCAAGCAGGGCAAGCCCGGCGTGTTGGCTTTTTTCAGGGTGAAATTGCACGGCGAACACATTGTCATAGGCCAGGGCTGAAGCGAAATTATGCGGGTAGGCGGTAGTACCGGCAATTAATTTTTGATCGTCCGGCTGCACGTAATAACTGTGCACGAAATAAAAGCGGCTACCCTGCGCGATGCCATGCCACAAGGGATGGTCCCTGGTTTGTTCTACCTCATTCCAGCCCATGTGTGGAATCTTGAGCTTGGTGCCCGTTTCGGGATCGCTGAGTCCTTCGGCAAAACGCAGCACCTGGCCGGGGATCATGCCCAGGCCCGCGCGACCGTCGTTTTCCTGACTAAAGTCCATGAGCACCTGCAGGCCCATGCAAATACCCAAAAAGGGTTTGCTGGCGATGCAGGCGCGGATGACCTCGCCCAATTCGCGCTGCTGCAACTCGGCCATGCAATCGCGCATGGCCCCTTGACCGGGAAATACCACGCGATCGGCCTGCAACAGAGTATCCGCGTCACTGCTCACGACGACGCGCGTGCCAGCGGCGACTTGTTCGAGTGCCTTGGACACCGAACGCAGATTGCCCATGCCGTAATCGATGACGGCAACGCTGTTCATGACGGGGTAGTAATAAGGATCGACACGGGCATTGGTTTACAAGCGAGCGGTCAAAGCGGCCTAAAGGCTCCCCTTGGTGGACGGTAACAAGCCTTGCATGCGTGGGTCGATCTCCACGGCCATGCGCACCGCGCGTCCGAAGGCCTTGAATACCGTTTCCGAGATATGGTGGGCGTTTTTGCCGCGCAGACTGTCGATGTGCAGGGTCACCATGGCGTGATTGACAAAGCCCTGGAAAAATTCGCGCAGCAAATCGACATCGAACTCGCCGATGCGGGCACGCGGAAAGGTGATGTGATAGTCGAGTCCGGGGCGACCGGAAAAATCGATAACCACGCGCGACAAGGACTCATCGAGCGGCACATAGGCATGGCCGTAGCGGCGGATGCCTTTTTTATCGCCCAGCGCCTGCGCAAGGGCCTGGCCCAGCGTGATGCCGACATCCTCCACCGTGTGATGTGCGTCGATATGTAGATCACCGTCTGCCTTGATATCAATGTCTATCATGCCGTGCCGCGCGATCTGGTCAAGCATGTGATCGAGAAACGGCACGCCGGTCTGTAGCCGCGATACACCCGTGCCGTCGAGATTGATGGTGGCCTCGATGCGCGTCTCAAGGGTATTGCGCGTTACTGTAGTTTTACGTTGCGACATGGTGTCTATTAATCCTGTTTATGCGCATAGGATACCCGTATCCGCGTTCGGATTGAAGCTATAAGGCATTTTTAAGGGCCGCCAAAAAGGCCTCATTCTCGGCGGGTTTTCCCACCGTCACCCGCAGACAATCCTGTAGCAGCCCCCCTGTAGGGTGCATGTTTTTGATTAACACACGGGCGCTCTTCAGGGCCTCGAAGATGGGGGTCGCACGTCCGTGGGGCACGCGAAACAAAATAAAATTGGCATCGCTGGGATAAACAATTACCCCGCAACATTCTTGCAATTGTTTAGCTACGTAAGCGCGGTCTGAGCAGATTTGCCGTGCCTGTTCAGCGAATATTTCCCGATGCTGCAACGCAAATTCCATGCTCGCCTGGGTGAGCACGTTGATATTGTAAGGCAGGCGTACCTTGTCGATCTCATCGAGCCAGTCGGGATGGCCGACGAGTACGCCGAGGCGTAGACCGGCGAGCCCCATCTTGGAGACGGTACGCAGGATGAGCAGGTTTGGGTAACGCGCCAGCTCCGCCATAAAACTCTTGCCCGCAAACACATGATAGGCCTCATCGACCACCACCAGTCCGGGGCTGGCCTCCAGTAGGGCGTGCAGCGCCTGCGCATCAAATAAATTGCCGGTCGGGTTATTCGGATAGGCGAGGAATACCACGGCGGGCCGATGCCGCACGATGGCCTCAAGCATGGCCGGCAAATCCAGATTGAAATCGGGCATTAGCGGCACGCCGACATAATCCATCGCGGCGATGCTTGCGATCAGGCGATACATCACAAAGCTCGGCTCCGGTGCGAGCACAACGCGGCCCGGCAAGGTCACCGCCAGGGCGATCATCTGGATCAATTCATCCGAGCCGTTGCCGAGCAGGAGCGCAGCACCCTGCGGAATAGCCATGCTCAGGCGCAATTGTTCCTTGAGTGCGTGCGGCGCGGGGTCAGGATAGCGGTTGATGCTGACAGCGCGCAGACGTTCCAGCCATTCACCCATCATAGCTTCGGGCCAGCCATAGGGGTTTTCCATGGCGTCGAGCTTTATCATGCTGTGCGAGTCGGGCACATGATACGTCGTCAATGTGCGTATCTCGGGGCGGATGAATTGCTCGACTACTTGAGCGATGGGTTTTTTCATAGGGAGTAACAAATGACAAGTATCAAGTTACGGGAAAGGGCATTATATTTTTATTTTTAGCGGG
>JAYSPZ010000085.1:0-4263 GCA_043721815.1 Gammaproteobacteria bacterium
GGTGTTTGCATTACTAGTTTTATATCATTTATGTGAGCGGCGTATATATATTTACGGATGTGCCTGTACCCTCAGCCCGTGTCTTGTGCAGTTCGCTGAGCAGTTTGCGACTTTGCAGCGGTTTATCGCCCAGATAAAGCGAGAGGCTGGCGCGCATCAGGTGCTTGGACTCGCGCAGGCTTAGCGGATCGCTCAGGTTCTCGCTCGCCAGGGACAATAGACTGCCGCCGTGCACAGTGATCCCTGCGGGACGAAATTCGTCGTAGTCCAGCGGACCTTTTTCCGGCAAATAACTGTACAGCCGCTCCGGCACCAGTGGTTCTCCTGTATCGACCTGACAATTTAACACAAGCGCATAGCCGATTTCCCGCAACAAATGCTTTTCGAAGATGCGCAGCGCACGCTGCTCTTGCGGCGGGTCTTCCAAAGCCTGCAAGGTGGTACCGTAAACATCAAACAGCGAGGGGTGGGCATCGTGCCGGTGCAAGAGACGCATCAGCAATTCGTTGATATAAAATCCGCTCATCATTACCCGTCCGCCGATACGCCCTGCCGGACCTGCACCTTCGCACGAGGTGAGGGTTAGCAACTCACCGCGCCCTACCCATGAAATGAGCAGCGGGCGAAACGGATGGAGCAGGCCCTGCATGCGCGATTTCGCGGTGCGCACGCCTTTTGCCACCAAACCCACGCGCCCGTAATCACGCGTATAGGCTTCGATCAAAACGCTGGTGTCGCGATAAGGCCTGTGGTGTAACACATAGGCCGCTTGCAGGCTGACCCGCGCGGCGCTCATCGCCCGTGTCCCGCCTGGCCGATTATCCTTTGCGGCTCACTCATAGCCCAGGCTTATCAGCGCACGCGCATCGTCCGACCAACCTTCTTTGACCCTGACCCACAGCCTCAGGAAAACCTTGTGCTCGAAGATGGCCTGCATATCCAGCCGGGCCTGCTGACCGATATCTTTCAGACGCGCACCATTTTTTCCGATGACAATGGCCTTTTGCCCATCGCGTTCCACCCAAATGACGGCGCCTATGGTGAGCAGCTCGTCTTGCAGCGAAAATTGTTCGATCTCGACGGTCAGGGCATAGGGTAATTCCTCGCCCAGGTCGCTCATCAGCTTTTCCCGAATCAGTTCGGCCGCGAGGAAACGCTCGCTGCGATCAGTGACCTGATCCTCCGGATAGAAATGCGCCGCCGTCGGCAGTAACGCACTCACCTTCTCCTCCAGCACCGCCACATTGTCGCCGCTGGTGGCGGAGACAGGGATCATGTGCGCGAAGGGCATTTGCATGGCCAACTGGGACAGGTGAGGCAATAAGGCGGTTTTATCGGCCAGCTTATCGACCTTGTTAATGACCAGAATCACCGGCACCGGGCCGGACTTGATCTTATCGAGGACGTATTGATCCTGTTCGCTCCAGCGCAGGCCTTCGACCACGAAGAGCACCACATCAACCTCGTTGATGGTGCTGCTGGCGGCGCGATTCATATAACGATTCATGGCGCGCTTGCCACCCTGGTGCAGGCCCGGCGTATCAACATAAATCGTCTGCATGCCTGCTGCGGTTTTGATGCCCAGGATGCGGTGGCGCGTGGTCTGTGGGCGGCGCGAGGTAATGCTGATCTTCTGTCCCAGGATGCGGTTCAACAGGGTCGATTTACCGACATTGGGACGACCCAGGATGGCGACATAACCGCAACGGCTGACGAGCTCCGTGGGTGTGTCGGACTCAATCATGTTCGATCAATTGCAAGGCCTTGTGCGCGGCATCCTGCTCGGCCTTGCGTCGGCTGCTGCCTTCTCCCCGCAGCGAAATTTCGCTGCCCACCTTGCATTCCACGAGAAAGGTTTGCGCATGGGCATCGCCGCTCGTGGCTAGCACGCTGTAAAGGGGTGGCGGCATTTTTCGCGCCTGCAAATATTCCTGCAAACGCGTCTTGGGATCTTTCGGGTGCGTGGCGGGCGACAGTACATCGATGTGCTGCCGGTAAAGCGCTGTGATAAATTCCTGACAGGCCGCCAGACCGCCATCCAGATAGACGGCCCCGATAATGGCCTCAAGCGCATCGGCCAGCGTAGAGGTGCGCGCATGGCCGCCGCTGCTGGATTCACCGTGGCCCAAATTAAGGTAGCGGCCAAGATTCATGGTCTGCGCGAGCTGCGCCAGGGTTTCGCCCTTGACCAGACTCGCGCGCAGGCGACTAAGCTCGCCCTCGTTCGCCTGCGGAAAGCGCCGATACAATTCTGCGGCGATGGTAAAGCTCAAGATCGCATCACCGAGAAACTCCAACCGCTCATTGTTGACCGTACCGGCACTACTGTGGGTTAAGGCGGCTGCCAATAACTCCCTGTCTGAAAAATGATAGCCCAGCTCCTTGCCGAGGACGGCAAGGGATGCCTTGCTCAACGACTCACCGTAATACTTTTATCGAATCTACCGACTATGTCGACATTACCCCAAAAAACTTTTCTGACCTCGTATTTAACTTTCACGACCAGGCCGCTATCGGTGCGCTGGATGTCGATATTATCGCGCTTGACGTTTTCCACATTGTTAATGTCCAGCCGTTTCTGAAGCAACTGCAAAATCTCGGGGCCGGTCTTGCTGCCTACCTCAGGCTCATTCTTAAGCGACTCCAGCGCGGTGACGACGCTGAAATTTTCCAAATACATGGGCACTACTCTGAACGTGACCAGTGCAAAAAAACCGATTAACAGCACTATGATTAACAAGCCTATGCCGCTCATTCCATCTTGTTTTTTAATAATATTCACAGCGTCCCTCCTTACTAAGGATGATGAGAAATCTTGCTTGCGATTATCCGCCATAGAGCATATTAAACCCTTATACCGTCTATTTCGACAAGCCTAAAATTTCTACCGTATACTGGAACCGATGCGTCCCCAGGCAACGCCGCTATTGGAGACATCCCAGTTCATCCAGACCAGGAATGCCCTACCGACAAGATTCTGTTCAGGGACCGTACCCCAGTAACGACTGTCGTTGCTGTTATCGCGATTATCGCCCATTACGAAGTATTCCCCTTGTGGCACGACAAACTCGCCCTCAACGGATGACTGTCCGGCACGCGTGAGTATCCGATGTTCGACCTTGCCGATATGTTCCTTGCTCAGATCCGCGCCCGTCATGCCGATGCCCGCCCCGACACCGGTATAGGATCCATCGGCTTGTTGCGCCATGATTTCACCGTTGATGCGTAATTGCTTGCGGTAATAGGCGATGCGGTCGCCCGGCAAACCGATTACGCGCTTGATGTAATCTATGGAAGGGTCGTTGGGATAACGGAATACAACAACGTCTCCGCGCTGCGGCAAGCTTATGTCTACTATTTTTTTATTAATCACCGGCAGGCGGATACCGTAGTTGAATTTATTAACCAGGATAAAATCACCGGTCAGCAACGTAGGCATCATCGAGTTCGATGGAATGCGGAACGGCTCGATAATGAACGAACGCAATATCAGCACGGCGAGAATCACCGGGAAAAACGAGCGCGCGTACTCGACGATCAGCGGCTCTTTGGGCAGACGTGCCATGAGATCGGCCCTGGCCTGAGGACTTGCAGATGCGTCCGGCCCCGTTGCAGCCAGAATATGGGCCTGGGCTAAGCGTCGGCGTGGTGCCAGGAACACGGCATCTACCAGCCAGATCACGCCGGTCAAGACGACTGCCAGCACCAGGATAGCGGGAAAATCAAATTTCATTTAAACCTCAACGTAATCAACGGGAACTCCAATGAGTAGGCCGGATAGCTCAATTTACTATTTTTTGCCGACGTGCAGAACCGCCAAAAATGCCTCCTGTGGAATCTCCACCGTCCCAATCTGCTTCATGCGTTTTTTCCCTGCCTTTTGCTTCTCCAATAGTTTACGTTTGCGCGTGATGTCGCCGCCATAACATTTTGCGATAACATTTTTGCGCATGGCCTTCACGGTCTGACGTGCGATGATATGCGAACCGATGGCCGCCTGGATAGCCACTTCAAACATCTGGCGCGGAATGATCTCTTTCATTTTTTCGGTGAGTTCGCGCCCACGTGTCAGACTTTGATCGCGGTGCACGATGAGCGACAAGGCATCGACGCGCTCACCGTTAATAAGAATGTCGAGCTTGACCAGATTCGAGCTTTGAAAACGTGCGAATTTGTAGTCGAGCGAGGCATAACCACGGCTCACGGATTTAAGCCGGTCGAAAAAATCCATGACCACTTCGTTCATGGGCAATTCATAGGTCA
>JAYSPZ010000086.1:0-4107 GCA_043721815.1 Gammaproteobacteria bacterium
GTTCATCGCGCGCCATCTGGCCCAAACTTCGGCCGTTACGGCGCGTGGAGAAAAACAGCGTGACCATATCCTGCACGCAGCCGCCCAGCACCGCGCCGACCAGTATCCACAAGGTGCCGGGGAGATAGCCGAATTGCGCGGCGAGTGTGGGGCCGATCAACGGCCCCGGCCCGGCGATGGCGGCGAAGTGGTGGCCGAACACGATCCAGCGGTTCGTCGGCACAAAGTCGCGCCCGTCGTTGATGCGTTCGGCAGGCGTCGCACGGCCAGGGTCGAGCAGCAGCACCTTGGTGGCGATCCAGACGCTGTAAAAGCGGTAGGCGATAGCGTACACGCACAAGGCCGCCACGATGAACCACAAGGCATTGATGGATTCGCCGCGGTGCAGCGCGATGCCGCCTACTGCCGCTGCGCCGAGAACGGCAACGAATATCCAGCCTGCGAGTGAGAATAAATTTTTTGGCATCGACGCTAACCGTTAGTAGGGAACCCCCCGGCTGGGTAATCTAGCAGACGCGCGGCAAAGCTGAAAGCTGCTGGGGTGTGAGGGATGTAGATAATGGCGGCTGTGCAGCCAATGGCCGCAGGGGAACAGTCGGATGCTAGAACGACTTTCCTAATGACAAAAATACCCGGCTCCCCGGATCATCTTGTATCCCCCGCACATTTTTGATAACCGGTATACCGGCCGATAGCGAGGCAAACCAGCCTTGGGCGCCCGTTACGCTGATGCCCGGTGAGATATAGACGACATTAACGCCGCTATTGGGATCGGTCTCACCGTCAACTTTCTCCTGGTCGCGCCAGGTGCCGTTTAGTTCCAGAACCAGATCTACTGCCGTACCAGAACCTGAACCGATGCCGAGTGACTCATCGCTATCGACGATGCCTTTAATCCGGTAGGCGTAGGCAAGACTGTAATCGAAGCGGTCGCCGAGGTCGGTATGCTGCGCGCCCTCTGTCGCAATCGTATACAGCAGGCTGCCGGTGAGCGAATTCGGCCCCCAACTCTGCTTGGCGGCAATGCCGAAAAGAGGGTCAACGGAGCCGGAACCGGGCTGAAACTCTGTATCGAAACGCTCGCCCGTAGCATTTATTTTATGCGTGGAGCCGGTCGGTAATTTTATACCTAGCAGGAGAGCGGCAAGGGATTCGTCGTGGCTGAAAAAGCGATATTGGCCGAGCACCGTGAGGTCACCGATGCCTTGGGAGTCGCCCAAACGCTCGATCTCAGCCTCGCCCCGGTGCAAATGATTCTCGCGCACATTGCTGCGGTTGAGATAAGGAAGTTGAACGCTCAGGGTGAAATTATCGGTGACGCCGTAGGCCAGATTCACGCTGAGGGTGCTTATAGAATCAGCGCTATGCACGTGCGATATACCGCGCTCGGCAAGCGCTAACAGCTCGTTGTCGGGGATCGTGTCGGATTCAGCGTAGTCAAATGACAGCCCAGCCACCCAGCGCCCTGCCTGCAAGGTAGCGGGTGAGATCGTCTTGACGGCACCGGATTGCCGCCCCTGAACGCCTGTGGAGGGGTGCGTGGCCTGAGCAGTTCCCGCAAGGGTGAAACAGAACGTGAATGCGAGGCTTGGTATAATTTTAATGCGTATGGTTTGATCCCCGGTTAAATCAATCTAGCTATGCCGATGTGGCAGCTAGCGATGTTATCCCATTCATTACTCTTCCGGTATGCCGCATTTTGCGGCACCTTCTATTTGGCGGTGAACAACGTTATGAGAAACTACAACTAGGCAAGCCCCTAGTTGGCCTGCTCTTCGCTTGAGTTTTTTGAGGTGCCCATTAAAGTGTCGGTTTGAAGGGATACTTGTTGATCTTTAATTTTCCTTACTATAGTGTAAGGAATTTAAAGAGTGGGAGGGATTTTATGTCAACAGCAACAATGACCAGCAAGGGGCAAATTACCATTCCTGCCCGCGTGAGGGCGGTACTCGGTATTGGGGCAGGAGACAGGGTAGAGTTCGTCCAGATTGAACCGGGACATTTTGAGTTAATAGCCGCCACGCGATCGGTGACCACCCTTAAAGGGATGGTGCGCAAGCCAGCTTTGCCCGTAACGATTGACGCAATGAATAAAGCAATCGCGGCTCACGGGACAAAATCCGGATGATCGGCTTGGATACCAACGTCCTCGTTCGCTACATCGCCCAAGACGACTCAAAGCAGTCGCCCAAGGCAACGCATCTGATCGAGTCGTTAACAGCGGATACGCCGGGTTACGTTAGCATCATCTCGGTAGTGGAGTTGGTGTGGGTGCTGACGGGCTGCTACGCATTAACCAAAAACGAGATCGGCGAGGTGCTGGAAACGATGTTGCGCACTAAAGAGATTGTCGTGGCGCACGCGGACACCGTATGGAAAGCTTTGCGGCTGTTCAAAGAGGGTAAGGCTGATTTTGCAGATTATCTGATAGAGCGGTCCGCGAATGAAGCCGGCTGCAACCATACGGCAACATTTGATCGTAATGCTGCCAGGTACTGTGGTATGCAATTAATCGAATAGCCACGGCTTTATCCATAGGTAGTAGAGATGGGGGTATTGATGTGGGCGGGGCGGCTGGTCTACCTTGGGCAGCGTCGCCTTTGTGAACGGCACCACCCTCAGCGAATCCGTCACCCAGACCCATCTTAACAGCTGTGCAGCAAACTCTCACTGCGAAAACCAATAGCGTTTATGGGCTTCTCTATAACCCGTTATTTCCGGTTTGCGCGCGCTTAATTTGACGGTAATCGCGCCTTGCGCGGGCGAGTCCAGTAGCCGTGAGCCATGTGCGCGGTAGCGTTGCACGACCTGTTGATTAGGATGGCGATAGCGGTTTTTATAGCCGAAGGGGAACAGTGCGAACTGGGGATCGACGGTATCGATGAAGGCTTGTGTTGACGAGGTCTTGCTGCCGTGATGCGGGACGACCAGAACCGTGGCGTGCAGGGCATTTCCCCAGCGCGAGATCAATTTTTTCTCCGCCGCCGACTCGATGTCTCCGGTAAGTAATACGTTTCCGTGACGGCTCTTGATTAGTAGCACGCAGCTCGCATTATTTCCCTGCGCTGAATCTTTCTGCGGACTGAGCAGAGTGAACTCAACCCCATCCCATCGCCAGCTTTGGCCCGCGATGCAATGTGTGGCACCGGGGAGGCGTTGCGGCACACTGCTAAGCACCTGCCGCGCCGGAAAGGCGGCGCGTAGTGCTGCTGCGCCGCCGATATGATCGGCATCGCCGTGGCTGATAATCAGCGTATCCAGGATTTCGATACCGCTGTCGCGCAGGTAAGGCGCGATCACCACACGCCCGGTGTCGAAGCGCGTGCTGAAACGCGGGCCACTGTCGAACACCAGGACATGGTGCTCGGTGCGGGCCACCGCCGCCAAGCCTTGGCCGACATCCAATAGCGTAAACCACAATTCGCCTGGGGCCGGGCCACCGGCACGCACGAGCAACATCGGCAACAGCCAGATAATACCGAGCCAGCGCGCGGGCCATCCGCGTGGGGCCAGTAACCATAATGTTCCTATCACGGCGCACGCCAAGGCCCAGCCCAGCGGTGCGTGCTGCACCCACAGAGTTTGATCGAGGCCGGCGAGATAACTGAGTGCGATCCACAGCTTGCTCATCGTCCAGGTCGCAAATTCAAATAAAAGAGTCGCGATCGCTGTCGGCAGAGTCACCAGACAGAACACGCCCAACAAGGTGACGGGAATAACGATAATTTCGATCACCGGTATCGCCAGCATATTGGCCAGCGGCCCGCTCACCGAACTTTGCTGAAATAGCGCAAGCATGAGCGGCAATAACCCTATCGCCACCACCCATTGGATGCGTCCCCACTGCCTGCGTTTACTCTCTCCCACGCGCCCGTGGATCGCCAGCAGAATAACGCCGACCGCAGCAAACGATAGCCAGAAACCGGCGGACATCACGGCCAGAGGGTCGTAGAGCAATACCAGAAATAATGCGGCAGCGAGCAGATGGGAAGGGCGTGGGCTACGGTTGGTCAGGATGGCACCCATCACCACCGCCAGCATAATCATGGCGCGTTGCGTCGGAATCGCAAACCCGGCCAGTGCGGAATAGGCAACTGCCGCCAGCAG
>JAYSPZ010000087.1:0-2095 GCA_043721815.1 Gammaproteobacteria bacterium
ACCAGGAGTTTGCGTTTTGCGGGCATGGTGTAAGTCAAAGAATGTAAAGGGAACAGGCGCGCTAAAGTACCAGTTATTGTCTTTTGCCGCTACAGGTACGCCGCTGCGCGGCATGCGATGCCGGGTTCTCCCGGCTAAAAATATCCCGCCGGACGCTGTTTCCGTGTAAAATTCAACCCTGATTTTCGCTTAAGCGGGTAGGAGACCCAAGTGATCGTGGCAAAAATTTCCCAATTGCAGATAGAAACTGCGCTCAAAGAAGTCATCGACCCTTATCTGGAGAAGGATTTAGTCTCCGCCAAGGTCATCAAGAATATCGCTGTTGACGGCGCTAAAGTGACTGTAGACGTTGTGCTGGGCTACCCAGCACACGGTTATCAGGATGAGTTGGCGCAGCAGATGCGCCGGAAAATCGAGGCCATTGACGGTGTGCAGGCCAGCCAGGTAAACATTTCCTTCAATATTGCCTCGCACGGTGTGCAAAAGGGCGTAAAACCGCACGCAAACATCAAGAATATTATCGCCATCGCCTCGGGTAAGGGCGGCGTTGGAAAATCGACAACGGCCGTGAATCTGGCCCTGGCGCTTGCCGCCGAGGGTGCCGTGGTGGGCATACTCGATGCCGATATTTATGGTCCCAGTCAGCCGCGCATGCTGGGTAGCCATGACCGCCCCAGCTCCAAGGACGGCAAATCCATGGAGCCGGTAGTGAGCCACGGCATTCAGTCCATGTCGATCGGTTATCTCATCGACGAAGAGACACCGATGATCTGGCGCGGGCCGATGGTGACCACGGCGCTGGAGCAATTGCTCAACGATACACAGTGGAAGAATCTCGATTACCTGGTGATCGATCTGCCGCCGGGCACCGGCGACATTCAGCTCACACTGGCGCAGAAAATTCCGGTCAGCGGCGCGGTGATCGTGACCACGCCGCAGGACATCGCGCTGCTGGATGCACGCCGGGCGCTCAAGATGTTTGAGAAGGTCGAGGTGCCGGTGCTCGGTATTATCGAGAATATGAGCACGCACATTTGCAGCAAGTGTGGTCATGAAGAACACATTTTTGGAGAAGGCGGCGCACTGCGCATGGCGAAACAATACGCTGTCGATATGCTCGGTGCCCTGCCATTGGACATTAGTATCCGCGAAAATGCCGACGAAGGTCATCCCAGCGTGGTGGCCGATCCCGACGGATCCATTGCGCAGATTTACCGCGATATTGCGCGGCGCGTGGCGGCCAAACTCTCATTGCAGGGTAAGGATTACAGCCTGAAATTCCCGAGCATCGTGATTCAGAATAACTAAAAATATAAGGGCATTTGTAAACGATGAGCATCAAGTCAGATAAATGGATACGCCGCATGGTCGAACAGCAGGGCATGATCGAACCGTTCGAGCAGGGCCAGGTGCGGGAGAATGGCGTGGGTCGTGTGGTGTCTTATGGCACATCTAGTTACGGCTACGACATTCGTTGCTCGGATGAATTCAAGATATTCACGAACATTAACTCGGCCATCGTAGACCCCAAGAATTTCGACGAGGCCAGTTTTGTCGATCTCAAGGCCGATGTCTGCATAATCCCGCCGAATTCATTTGCCCTAGCGCGCACGGTGGAATATTTTCGCATCCCGCGTAATGTACTGACCATTTGCCTGGGCAAATCGACGTATGCGCGCTGCGGGATCATCGTCAATGTGACGCCGCTGGAGCCGGAATGGGAAGGACACGTCACGCTGGAATTTTCCAATACCTCGCCGCTGCCGGCAAAAATTTATGCCAACGAAGGCGTGGCACAGGTGATATTTTTTGAATCCGATGAGGTGTGCGAAACTTCGTACAAGGACAGACGCGGCAAATATCAGGGGCAGAGAGGGGTTACGTTGCCTAAAACTTAGAGTAGGTCGGATCAAGCGAAGGGATCCGACATTGTCGGTTTTGCACTGCGTGCTTGAACCGATCTGCATAATGGTGCCGAGGAGAGGACTTGAACCTCCACGGGGTTACCCCCACTAACACCTGAAGCTAGCGCGTCTACCAATTCCGCCACCCCGGCAATTCCGGCCATCAAGTCTTATAACCTTTGTCAAGTTAC
>JAYSPZ010000088.1:0-2632 GCA_043721815.1 Gammaproteobacteria bacterium
AGCTTGCGGCCTTCGCCTTCGCTGTAGACCTTGCCGTCGCGCAATATGAAATCTCCAACTGCGTGGTGCTCTGGATTATCCACCAATACCAAGTGTGCCAGTCCATCCGGCTGTTGCGGAAGGTGGGTAAAGGAATAATCCGTCCAGACATCGGCGTTCACCACGACAAACGGGGCATCGCCGAGCAAAGATAATGCCTTGACGATACCACCGCCGGTTTCGAGAACGTGATCGCCTTCGGCGGAATAATATATTTTAGCACCGTAGCGGCTGCCGTTGCCGAGCGCTACCTCGATCTGTTCACCGAAGCGTGCGTGGTTGATGACGATCTCGGTTATGCCCGCACCCACCAGGGCCTCGATGTGATATTCGATGAGCCGTTTGCCTCCCGCCATGAGCAAAGGCTTGGGTGTATGATCGGTCAAAGGCCGCATGCGCTTTCCCAAGCCCGCCGCTAAAATAAATGCCTTCATGCTGCTTTACTGGCGAGGGCCGGCACGATGACGTCGCGCAACAGATTACTGAGCGGCGCCAGTTCAGGGTAATGGCGGCTCACTGCCACGACATAACCCAAGGTGCGCGGAATGTCTTTGAGATAGCCGGGCTTGCCGTCGCGCATATTTAATCGGGCGAAGATGCCGATGGCCTTGAGGTGACGCTGTATGCCCATCCAGTCGAACCAGCGCATAAATTGCGCCTCGTTGTCTTCCTTTAATATTCCCGCTTCTAGCACGCGCCGCTGATAATGAATGGCCCATTCCCGAACCTGCGCGGGCGGCCAGGCGATGTAGCAATCGCGCAACAAGGAAACGAGGTCATAAGTTAGCGGACCGATTACCGCGTCCTGAAAATCCAGGATGCCGGGATTGTTGTCTTGCGTAACCATTAGATTGCGCGAATGATAATCGCGGTGCACGCAGACCGTGGGTTGCTCCAGTGCCGACGCGGCCAATAATTCACCTATCTGGGCAAGCTGAGCGGACTGGTCAGCCGTCAATGTAATGTCCAGATGTTTGTGCACGAACCACTCGCCGAACAAACCCATCTCGCGCATCAATAATGCATGATCGTAAGGCGGCAAGCCGACTTCATCGGTGTTACAGCGCGACTGCAATGTCAGCAAGGCCTCCAACGCCGCGCCGTACAGATTCTCCACGCTGCCCTCATTCAGCTCATCCAGATATTGGCGCGGACCCAGATCGCTGAGCAACAGGAATCCACGCGCCATGTCAGCCTGCAAGATTTGCGGCACATTCAAGCCCAGCGCAAGAAACTCACGCGCAATATGCACATAAGGCGTGCAATCTTCCTGCGCGGGCGGCGCGTCCATGACGATGCGTGTCTGCTGTTCGCCATCGGAGCTATAAGTGATGCGAAAATAGCGCCGGAAACTGGCATCGCTTGAAGCAGGCGCGATGTCAAATTGAGCGATGCCAATTTCTTCGCGCAGCCAGCGGGTGAGTTGTTGTAATCGTTCAGCCAGAGTGTCCTCCTTGGGTCGGTGTGGTCATTTTTATATTGTGGATCGTCATGCTAAAAAGAAATTTTCATCCCCTTCACGGGTAGGGTCGAGGTGGGGTCGGCGAATGTAAATTAATTTCCTCCGCACCCCCATCCTAGCCTTCCCCCGTCAAGGGGGAAGGTATGACACCGCGCATTACTTGGCATATGCCTGAGCGAAGACGGAGTGTCTTCCTAAATGAACAATATATCCAACTGTGAGCCTATGCATTAATTTACGTTAATGGGCTTCCTGCTACACCGTGCCTACTTTTTCCGCGCCCCATAAACGCCGCATCTGCAAACCCGTCCAACTGCGCATATCGTCCGCGATCAAATAAAAACACGGCAGCGCGATCAATGTCAGTACGGTAGACACCAGCAACCCGAAACCGAGACTCACGGCCGTGGGCGAGAGAAACGCCGTGGAGCCGGAGGCAAAAAAGATCAGCGGCGAGATGCCGAGAATGGTTGTGATGCTGGTCAGCAAAATCGGTCGAATGCGCACGCGGCAGGCCTCGATGAGCGAGTCCACGCGTGCCCAACCCAGGGCAACAAGTTTATTGGAGACATCGATGAGCAATAAGGAATTATTGACCACGACACCGGCCAGCGCGAGTGCGCCGATGAGCGATAGGAATTGCAGATTATAGCCGAGCACGGCATGCCCGAAGATCACGCCGATCGCGCCATAAGGGATGGCGAACATGACTACCAGTGGATCCAGCAGCGACTTAAATAAGGCCGCAAGGATGATAAAGATCAACACCAGCGCGATAAGCGCAGCGCGCGACATGCCTTTCATCGATTCGTTGGCCTCTTTCTTTTCGCCGAGGAACAGTAGCTCATAGCCGGGCTGTTCCTGACTCAGCTTGGCGAATTTCTTGCGCACTTCTTCAGTCACTTGCAGGCTCGTGGCGACCGTGCGATTGACTTCCGCGCTTACCGTCACGAGCCGCCGCCCGTCACGGCGATTCACGGTGTCGAAACTGCGTCCCTCGCGGATATCGGCCACCTCGCCCAGATAAACCACGCCACTGCCCGGCAAGGCCATCGGCAGGGTGCGCAGGCTGGCGGTCTCGTGGCGCATGTCTTCGGGATAAATCACGCGCACTGGAATACGCTTATCACC
>JAYSPZ010000089.1:0-2947 GCA_043721815.1 Gammaproteobacteria bacterium
CCCATCGCCGCCATGTCGCTTAAATTCACCGCCAAGGCCTTATGGCCGATGTCCATCGGGTCGGTGTCCACGGGAAAATGTACGCCGGAAACTAACGTATCGACAGCTACGGCAAGCTCCATTCCGGGTGGGATATTAAGCAAAGCAGCATCGTCGCCGATGCCCAGCACAACACCCTGTTGCGCATGAGCAGAGCGAACAAAATAGCGTTCGATGAGTTTGAATTCAGAGGATGACATCAACACGCCTGTAACGTGGGCGCTGGAGGCGCCGCCAGGTTTTATTATAGGCCTTGGAAACGCGGCTGAAAGATGTTTCAGCCCCTCAGTTACTTGTCCTCTCGGCCTTACGTAATTTCTTTGCGAGCTTGTCGAGGATACCGTTGACGTATTTATAACCTTCTTCGCCGCCGAACACCTTGGCCATCTCCACGCCCTCGTTTATCACGACGCGATATGGCACGTCGAGGCGAAAGGCCAGCTCGTAAGCACCGATGCGCAGAATGGCACGCTCCACCGGATCGACATTCTCAAGCGGCCTGTCCAGCACTGGGGCGATATGCGCATCCAATTCGCCAAGATGAGCGGGGATTTCACGCAGCAACTCCTGAAAATACGGAATTTCCAGTTTCACCATATCCTGCTCGGCAAGAAACTGGGTCTCGATATCGCATACGTCCTGATGGCTGAGCTGCCACTGGTAGATCGCCTGTACGGCGGCACGGCGGGCCTTGCTGCGCGCACGACTCATACGTAATTTCCGTGCATGATATTTTTCATAGCGGCTTTCTGAATTTTGCTTCGCTGACAGGGGGAGATTTTTTATTAATGCTGAAATCGCGTAAGAGCATAATCATTTGCAAAACGGCGAGTGCGGCCTCACGCCCCTTGTTGTCTGCATCCGGCCCTGAACGCGCGATGGCCTGCTGCTCGTTATTGACGGTGAGTACGCCGAATCCGATGGGCACATCGTAGTGCAGGGCGATCTCGGCCAGACCGCTGGCGCAGGTGCCGGCAACGTATTCAAAATGCGCGGTCTCGCCGCGTATAACAGCGCCCAGGGCAATGAGTCCGTCGTAACGGTTCGACATGGCAAGGCGCTTGGCGATAAGCGGCATCTCGAAAGCTCCCGGTACATATACAAGCTCGATATCCTCGTGCGTAATCCCGTGATATTGCAGAGACTCCATAGCACCATCGAGCAGGCCGTCGACAATCGAGCTGTTGAAGCGTGCGGCAATAATGCCCAAGCGCGCGCCGGGAAGCTGAAACTCGACTTGATCTGTAGTCGTTGTTTTCATGGAATCTTCATTGTGTAGACCAACCCTGCCGTACCTTTACTCATACGGCACGTATTCGACGACCTCCAGACCAAACCCGGACAAGGCATGTAGTTTCTTCGGTGTGCCCAGCACGCGCATCTTGTGCACGCCAAGGTCGGTGAGGATCTGTGCGCCGATGCCGTAGGTGCGCAAATCGCTGCTTGCCTCCTGGCGCGGTGTGTCGATGCCTTTATCCTGTAATCCATAGTTCTGGATACGGCGCAGCAATTCACTGTGCGGTTCTGGTTTGCACAACACGATGATTATACCCGAACCCTCTGCGGCGATGTGCCGCATGGCATTGCGCAACGGCCAGCCGCTGTCGGTGCGTTTGATGCCGATGACATCCGCCAAGGTGCTTTGCAAATGCACGCGCACGAGCGGCGCAAGATCGACGCGCAGTTCATTGCGCACCAGGGCAAAGTGCATCTGCTCATCAATGGTGTCACGATAGGCGACGAGGTGAAATGCGCCGAACTCAGTGTCGATAGTACATTCACCGACGCGCTCCACGGTCTGTTCGTAGCGGGTGCGGTAATGAATCAGGTCGGCCACCGTACCCAGCTTCAGCCCGTGCTGTTGCGCAAAGGCCTCGAGATCCGGGCGGCGCGCCATGCTGCCATCCTCGTTGAGAATTTCGACAATCACGCTGGTCGGCTCCAGGCCCGCGAGCCGCGCCAGATCACAACCCGCCTCGGTATGTCCGGCACGCGTGAGCACACCGCCCGGCTGGGCCATGAGCGGAAAGATGTGGCCGGGCTGAACGAGATCGGAAGGTTTCGCATCGACGGCCACTGCCGCACGAATTGTCTGTGCACGGTCGGCGGCCGAGATGCCGGTGGTGACACCTGCTGCGGCCTCGATCGACACGGTGAAGTTGGTGCCGTGCTTGGTACTGTTATCAATCACCATCAGCGGCAGACGCAATTGCGCGCAACGTTCGCGCGTCAGGGTCAGGCAGATCAGGCCGCGCCCGTAGCGCGCCATGAAGTTGATGTCGTGCGCGCTCACCTTGGATGCCGCCATCATGAGATCGCCCTCGTTTTCGCGATCTTCATCGTCCATCAGTACGACCATTTTGCCCTGGCGGATGTCCTCGATGATTTCTTCGGTGGTGCTGATCGGCATGCGTTATTCTTTATTAAAACCGGCATCGGGAAGGGTGCTCTCACCGAGCAGACGCTCCAGATAACGGGCGATGATATCCACCTCGATATTCACCGAATCACCCACGGCCAAATTATCAAAGGTAGTTTCCTGTAAGGTATGGGGTATCAGATTCACCTCGAATTCAGCCCCGCTCACCGCGTTTACCGTGAGGCTCACGCCGTCCACGCAGATCGAGCCTTTGCTGGCGATATAGCGGGCCAGCGCATCCGGCACTTTAATATGCAGACGTAACGATTGGCCGTCCTGATAACGCTTTAAGAGGGTGCCTACACCGTCCACATGGCCACTCACCCAATGGCCACCGAGGGGTGTGCTGGGCGTAAGCGATTTTTCCAGATTAACGCCCATACCGGGCCGCAGATCGGAAAAGGTCGTGCAGGAGAGGGTTTCGTGCGAGACATCGGCGCAAAAACCGTCGCCGTACAAATCGGTGACGGTAAGGCACACGCCGCTGAC
>JAYSPZ010000090.1:0-8752 GCA_043721815.1 Gammaproteobacteria bacterium
ACACGATGTCACTCTATAAACGCAAAGACAGTACGCATTGGTGGATCAAGCTCAGCGTCAACGGACGACGCCTACAGAAAAGCACTGGCACTGACGACAGGCAAGCCGCCCAGGAATATCACGACCGTTTAAAAGCCGAGTTATGGCAGCAGTCGCGGCTCGGGGTAAAACCCGGCTACACCTGGCAGGAAGCAGTGTTGCGCTGGCTGGGTGAGACGGAGCACAAGGCCAGCGGGTTCAGTGACAAGAAACACCTGCGCTGGCTGGATACCCACCTCACGAAGTTGCGGCTGGTAGATATAGGCCGGAACACGCTGGATGAATTGGTGGCGGCCAAGCGCAAAACCGGCGTCGCCAACGGCACCGTTAACCGCATGTTGGCGCTGCTCAGGTCGATTCTGAAAAAGGCCGTAAACGAATGGGAATGGCTGGATCGCATGCCCATGGTGAAGCTGCTGCCGGAGCCGAAGCGGCGTATTCGCTACCTCGCCCCGGAGGAAGCGGAACGGCTCATCCTGGAACTGCCGGAGCATCTGGCGGCCATGGTGCGGTTCAGCCTGGAGACGGGACTTCGGCAAGCCAACGTCACCGGCTTACAGTGGTCACAGGTCGATCTGCCGCGCAAGGTCGCCTGGATACATGCCGATCAGGCCAAGACCCGGAGGGCCATCGCGGTGCCGTTGTCTGATGTGGCAGTGACCGTTATCCGTCAACAGCTCGGCAAGCATCCGGCGAACGTGTTCAGCTACCGGGGCAAGTCTGTCAGCCAGGTCAACAACCATGCTTGGCGCAAGGCACTGAAACGGGCCGGGATCGAGGACTTCCGTTGGCACGACCTGCGGCATACCTGGGCCAGTTGGCACATTCAGCGGGGAACGCCGTTGCACGTGCTCCAGGAACTCGGCGCGTGGGAGTCGGTGGAGATGGTTCGGCGGTATGCTCACCTTTCTGGCGAACACTTGTCCGAGTACGCCAAGAATATGACCGGCGCACTCCGTCCGGTGGCTACGAAACAGCTACGGTCTTGAAACGAGAAAGGCTTGGAGTGCTGCAACTCTTTGATGTTTGGTGGCCAGGGACGGAATCGAACCGCCGACACGGGGATTTTCAGTCCCCTGCTCTACCAACTGAGCTACCTGGCCAAATATTACAAAGTGCGCGCAAGCGCCTCGGCTTGACACCCTTCGCTTCGCCCCTCCCTCTCCCGCCGGGAGAGGGAGTGAGGGGCCTTTGCTCTCCACGACGCAATTACATAGGATCGAAACGCCGACCGCACATCCGTATGTGGCAAGGGAAAGGCGCGTATTGTACCGTGTTTAGCGCACCTTGAGTCAAGAAAGCGCCCGGGAGTTAAGGAAAGACGATTTCCGCTAGCTGCGCCGAGCGGCTACCGGCGAGCGGCAGATTATCGGCGGGGCGATAAGTGAACACCAGCGAAAATTTCGCGTGATCGGTTTGATTGCGTTCGGCCCCGTGAAATGTCCGGCAATGGAAAAATAATACATCGCCCATGTCTAGCTCTGCGGTCACCTTATGAGCCAGCAATGCCTGGTTTTCTGCAAGGTCGGGGCGCAAAAATAAGGCCTCATCCAATTGTTCATTATGGAAGGTCAGGGCATGCGTGCCGGGTAGTAATTGCAGGCAACCATTTTCTGAAAACTCCGCACCCAAAGCGGTCCATACGCTGATGAGATCCGGCCGCTGGAATGACCAATAGCGAATGTCCTGATGCCACAAAGTCGCGCTGCTGTAGCGCGGCTGTTTGGTCATGATGCAATTATGGTGCGCCTGGGGCAACACGACGTGCGGCCCCAGCAACTGACGAATCCGGTCGAGCACCAAGGGATTGCGTGCCCACTCCTGAAACATTGGGTGGCGCGCATAGGCCTGCAATAGCCGCCGAACGGTGTGCCCGCCAGGGACATCGAGCGAGGCGGGGGCGCCGGGGTATTTCACATCGGCCTCATATTCCAGCGGCCCACGCTCGGCGGCGAGTGCCGCTTGCGTGAATTCCATCATGGCGGTGCACATGGAAGCTTCGGCGAGACCGCGCACGATAAGGTAGCCGTCGCGGTGGAATTGGTCGATCTCGGAAGGGCTGAACATGCGCGGCACATTCTGCCCTTACCGGGCCGGGTTTTCAATCGGCCCGCGCGAAAGCTGCTAGAATTATGTTATGGATATCTCCCATCTTTTAGACCCCCTGAACGATGCACAACGCGAGGCCGTAGGTGCCCCCTTGGAGCCTTTGCTGGTGCTGGCCGGTGCTGGCAGCGGCAAGACCCGCGTGCTGGTGCATCGCATTGCCTGGCTGATTCAGGCCCAACAGATGTCGCCCTTCGGCATCCTCGCCGTGACCTTTACCAACAAGGCGGCCAGCGAGATGCGCGGGCGCATTGAAGAACTGCTCGGTATGCCGCTCAGCGGCATGTGGGTGGGTACCTTTCACGGCCTTGCGCATCGCCTGTTGCGCGCGCACTGGCGCGAGGCGAGACTGCCGCAGACCTTTCAAATCCTGGATAGCGAGGATCAATTCCGTGCCGTGCGGCGGGTGATGAAGGCGCTCGATCTGGACGAGGCAAAATGGCCTCCGCGCCAGGTGCAGTGGTTTATCAATGCGCGCAAGGATGAGGGCCAGCGGCCGCAGCATATCGATGATCGCGGCGATGCGCACATGCGCCAGATGGTGCGCATCTATCAGACGTATGAAGAGATGTGCCAACGCTCGGGTTTAGTGGACTTTGCCGAACTGCTGCTGCGCGCGCATGAGTTGTGGCTGACCCAGCCGCAGGTGCTCGCGCATTATCAGCAACGCTTTCGCCACATCCTCGTCGATGAGTTTCAGGACACCAATGCGATTCAATACGCCTGGCTGCGCATGCTGGCGGGCGGTCAGGGCAAATTGTTCATGGTGGGCGACGACGACCAATCCATTTACGGCTGGCGCGGCGCACGCATCGAGAATATTCATCAATTCTCACGCGACTTTCCCGGCTCGCGCCTGCTGCGTCTGGAGCAGAATTATCGCTCCACGGCCACCATCTTATCTGCGGCCAATGCGCTCATCGCCAATAACACCGGTCGCCTTGGCAAGAACCTCTGGACCAGCGGTGCACAAGGCGCGAAGATTCGGGTATACAACGCCTTCAATGAGCTGGACGAGGCACGCTTTGTCGTCGAGCGGTTGCGTTTATGGATCGCTGAGGGCGGGCACAAACGCGCGGACGTCGCCATTCTCTACCGCTCCAACGCCCAGTCGCGTGCCTTCGAAGAGGCCTTGCTGCAAACCAATACGCCCTACCGCGTCTACGGCGGCTTGCGCTTTTTCGAGCGTGCCGAGATCAAGGATGCGCTCGCCTATTTACGCCTCACCGCCAACCGGCAGGATGATGCTTCCTTCGAGCGCGTCGTGAACATGCCCACGCGTGGCATAGGCGACAGCAGCCTGGATGTGCTGCGCACGCACGCCAGACAACACCAGGTTTCCCTATGGGATGCCGCGCAACAACTCATCGGGCAGACGCAGTTAAATCCGCGCGGTGCCAATGCCGTGGCGGCGTTTTTGCGGCTGATCGATACCATGGCGCAGGCAACCGAGAATCTCGCCCTGCACGAACAGGTTGAACATGTGCTGGAACACAGCGGCCTGCTCGAACACTACCGCAAGGAAAAGGGCGAGAAGGGCCAGGCGCGCCTGGAAAATCTGGACGAACTCGTTACCGCCGCGCGTTATTTCCAGCGCGCAGACGATGAAGAACTGGATGCGCTGTCCGCATTTCTCGCGCATGCCGCACTGGAGGCCGGGGAGGGACAGGGCGGCGCGTGGGAGGATTGCGTGCAGCTCATGAGCCTGCATGCGGCCAAGGGTCTTGAGTTTCCGCTGGTATTTTTGTGCGGTGTGGAAGAGGGACTGTTCCCGCACCAGATGTCCATCAACGAGCCGGGACGGCTGGAGGAAGAGCGCCGCCTGTGCTATGTGGGCATGACACGCGCCAAGCAGCAGCTTTACCTTACACACGCGCAGAATCGGCGTCTGCACGGCAAAGAGACCTATCCGGGGCCGTCGCGCTTTATCCACGAGATCCCGACCGAACTGATCGAGGAGGTGCGCATGCGCGCCACGGTGAGTCGTCCGACTAACCACTATAGCGAGTCAAGACCCCCCGCAGCCAGACCGCCCTCCCAGCCTGAAGGCGAGGCCCTGCCCAACTTACGTCTGGGCCAGCAGGTGGTGCATACCAAGTTTGGCGAGGGCGTAGTCCTGAACTACGAAGGTAAGGGCGATCAGGCACGCGTGCAGATTAATTTCCGCCACGCCGGAAGCAAGTGGCTGATGGTGTCTTATGCCAATCTGCAGGCCGTCTAGTCCGCCAGCAGCATCTTGGTTTAGAACGCAGTAATTCCACGTTAGGCATTCCTGACACATTTTAGTCAACGAAGATGATGATTGTTTTATGGTGCGCTCGTAACTGCCGCAAGCAATACGCGCAGCCGGGTTCGGCTGCAAAGCAAGAGGGCCGCGCAAGCGGCCCTCAGTGTGCGGGCGGGGTTTCCTTCGCAGTTTGGTCGCTACGAAAGAGCCAGTAAACCTGCCATACCAGCTTACTGGCATTCAACAATTATTTATGGGGAGACCTCAAGGTCGGGGCCCTTTTCCAGCTTCTCTCTTTTAATCTCGTTTCCGGAAATATCCTTATATACCAGCTCGTCCGAATCAAAATCGTATTCCGGGATATTCGGGTCGCGCCATTTTGAAAGAAAAAACTGATAAAAAAGATGGAACAGACTGCTTTGGTTTGGAGAATGTTTAAAGATGTATTCGGGTATGTCCTGTCCAATCAGTCCGGCGTAATAATGCTTCATAAAGATATAATCTCCGAGGATAGCAAGCTTAATAAATGGCGTCTCCTCGTACAGCTTCAGGCTGATGTCTTTTTGTAGAGCTTTAAGGCTTTTCAAAAAATCAATGCTCTTTATGATCTGATCCCTGAGACTTTCAGGCGTGATGTCGGGATCAGGGATGCTCTTTGCACGGACAATTGCCCCTTCACTGGAGGGGTTCAGGAGCATTATCCTTGCTTCACGGCAATTCTGTATTATAGGGTGCATGTCCCCCTCCGGGTTTACGAATGTACCGAAACCCGTTGACCCAAGTAACCACACATCCTTTGCGAGGCCGTTTTGTTCCTTAAGTTTTTTCACCCGTTTTTTTGTGCGACGACCTTCTGCATGTGCCACAAGAACAAGGCCCATATCGTTCGTGGCCATTTTAGAGAATTTCCTGTCTTTCCAGATCCGCTCCAAAGAGTTAAAAAAAATGATCAGTAGTACCGCAACCGCAATTTTCAGAGAATTGAGAAGTACCATGTCGCTTTCGACAAGTGACCAGTAGGTCAGGTAATTGTCTGCAACAAACTTGCCTGTGTAAGGCAACGATAGGGCAATAGCAGCGCTCAAGATAAATATCAATATATGGTGAATGATAGCCTTTACATTTTTAAACATATCTACCCCTACGTTTCTTGATAGCCTCGGATCGATAGCTGGCAAAATAGCCAAGCAGGGTGGGCACATCTTTCTGTGCCCACATACTGCATCATTTACAAAGCGTCACTGCGTTCTTAATCAAATATCAATTCGGTGTGGAGGATGAGGCCGGGTTTTGGATGCCGCCGCGCGGCGGTCATGGCCGGGAAACACCTGCTCCTCACCTTTGGGCCTGCAACTGCTCTTTCCACTTGTAGATCTGGTTGCGTCGAATGTCGAGTTCGCGGGCAAGGTCGGCGGCGGGCGGCTTATCGCCGCGTTCCAGTAATCGCACCGCCTCAAGTTTGAATTCCTGGGTAAACAACGGGCGCTTCTTCATCGGACACCCTCCTTCTGGCATTATGTGCCTATCGGGGTGCCTGTGAAACTAGGGTTGGCTCAGACTACCCCCGTTGATTGGGCCTACCTATTTGTTAAATCGTTACTCCCGCTTGGATGGGAATGACGGCTTGATCAGATATCTCCCAACAAGGCGGCACTTTCATTTTCTTTTCGCCGCGTGGCCTACCCTGTCCGCAGGGACGGGCACCGGTGCCGGCATCGCATTTTCCGTAGGCCCGGGCAACGGGCCTTGCTTGGCGGCATAGCAATGCGTGAGTTCAGCGCCGAAAAAAAGAATCTGCGCCGAATAGTAAACCCAGATCAGTATGATGATGAGCGAGCCCGCCGCGCCATAAGCCGATGCCATCGTACTCTTACCGAGGTAGAGGCCGATCAAAAACTTGCCCAGAGAAAACAGCAACGCCGTGACCACGGCACCCATCCACACATGACTCCATTTAACGCGCGCATCGGGCAGGATTTTGTAGATCATCGCAAACAGCAACGTAGTGATGACAAACGAGAGCACAAAATCCAGGCTCTGCAGATAATACTGAGAGCCCAGCAACATACCTTCCAGATACGTTGCCAATGCGCTAAGGGCAGTGCTAATCACCAGGCTCACCAGCAGCAAAAATCCCAGCACGAGTATCATCAGAAACGATAAGAAGCGCTCCTTGATTATCCCAAGGACGGCGCGTCCGGGCTTGGGCTGAACCTTCCAGATGGTATTGAGCGAATCCTGAAGCTCGCCGAACACACCCGAGGCACCGAACAACACCGTCAGCACGCCGATGACGGCGGCCACGATGCTGGTGGAGGGTTTGCTGATTTGATCGATCACGGACATAACGGTGGCCTCGCCGCTGGGGCCGACAAAGCCGCTGATCTGGTGCGCGATTTGTGCGCGCACCTCATCTTGCCCGAAGACAATACCTGCAATTGCGATAACGATAATGAGTAGCGGCGCAATCGAAAAGATCATGTAAAAGGCCAGCGCGGCTGCCATGCGCGGCGCCTTGTCGTCCAGCCAGCTATTAAAGGTATCCTTCAGCAAATCCCAAAGAGATTCTATTTTTCTCATTATGTTTCCGTGCAAAGTTCGCTTATATACGAACAGGATCGCACACTTATTTCAGACTGGAAAGTCGAAAAATACGGCGATCTGAATCCTGGCCGCTTGTAGCTGACGGTAGCCTGTCTATGCAAACTGAATCCATAATTAGCCCCCTAAGGCTCGCTTATGTTCCGGTTAAAGACGAGCCGGAAACGGGATGGTATTACGAAAAACTGGAATATAATTAGCGTCTTACTGCTACCCCCATTGCCGCAACTACGTGATAACATGTCGCAACCGATTCCCGCAAAGGAACTGTCTTCCATTCTGAGGGAGGCTAGAAAACGTGGCTGGAAAGGCATCTAACTTCGACCCGTTAGAGCTATCCGAAATTTTCCGGTAACGTGACATGAATACTTATCAAGGAAGCTGCCACTGTGGGCAAGTTCAGTTTGAAATCGAAACTGATCTCACCAAGGCTACCGAATGTAACTGTACAATCTGCACGAGGAAGGGTGTCTTGCACCATCGCGTCCCACCGGAACGATTCAAACTAATCGCTGGGCAAGACTCCCTTTCCCTTTATCAATCTGGCAGCAAGATTGCAAAACACTGGTTCTGCAAATTTTGCGGTATCCATCCATTTAGTAACCCGCGTGCCGCCCCAGAAATGTATAGTATCAATATTCGCTGCCTTAACGATTTCTGGAAAGAGATTGCAAATATTGAAGTTAGGCAGTTCGATGGAAAGAATTGGGAAGATGCCATTAAGACATTCAAGTTTTAGCTCTAACCCTACGCTCGAGCGAACACCGCTACGCGGCGGTGCCCCTGTGACGTCGGGGCCATGACTTCGTCATACCCCTCCGTCAAGGGGTGTCGCTCAGCTTCGACCCGTACGGCAAGCAAGATTACCGTTGCACCAATCCAACCTCAGAGAGGAAAAGCACCATGAGCATGATTCAGGAATTTAAAGAGTTCGCAATTAAGGGCAATGTTATCGATATGGCTGTTGGCGTAATTATTGGAACAGCGTTTGGGAAAATTGTTTCGTCATTTGTTGCCGATGTCGTTATGCCGCCGATTGGTGTGCTTCTTGGAGGAGTAAATTTTACTGATCTTTCCATTACCGTAAAGGAAGCATTGGGCCAATCTCCTGCGGTTGTTGTCGCATACGGAAAATTCGCTCAGACGGTTATCGATTTTGCGATCATTGCATTTGTAATTTTCATGGTCGTTAGGCTTATCAGCTCGCTGAAGAAAAAGGCCGAGGCCACTCCTGTGGCGCAAGCCGAGCCGTCAAAAGAACAGGCTTTGCTTACCGAAATCCGGGATTTACTGAAAAAATAGCCTGCGTTGGCGAGCGAGCCGTATAGCCCGACAGTCAAGCGGCCTGCGCGAAAAGCCGCGTAGGCCGGTTACTTCTACGTTAGCCAGTTTATTTACAGCTCTATTTAATTTGTCAAAGGAGAAAAGACCATGAAAGATGATAAGAAATTGACCACCAATGCCGGGGTACCTGTGCCGGACAATCAGAATGCCCTAACCGCAGGTCCGCGTGGCCCGATGCTGCTACAGGATATCTGGTTTTTGGAAAAACTCGCTCACTTTGACCGCGAAGTGATTCCCGAACGACGCATGCACGCTAAAGGCTCTGCGGCCTATGGTAGTTTTACTGTTACTCACGACATTAGCCGTTACACGCGAGCGAAATTTTTTTCCCAAATCGGCAAGAAAACCGATTTGTTTGTTCGCTTCTCCACCGTCGCCGGTGAGCGTGGCGCGGCCGATGCCGAACGCGATATTCGTGGTTTTGCGATCAAGTTC
>JAYSPZ010000091.1:0-2665 GCA_043721815.1 Gammaproteobacteria bacterium
GTGGCGCCGACCACCACCCAATCGCGGTCTTTGATCAGAAGACCGAGCAATTTATCGCGCACCGCACCACCGACTTGATAGATTTTCATAGGCTTGGTAATCCCCCCATTATTGGCGGTGTTCATAAAGTAGAGATCATGCAGCCTTAGCCAGTTTTTGGTACGGGGTAATGCCGTTTAGCGCCATATTAGGTCGTTCGGCATTGTAACGCCACAGCCGTTCCGTGGCGGTTTCCTGGGCATGTTCAATTGACTCGAACAGGTGTTCATTAAGCCACTCATGGCACACCGTGCGATTAAAGCGTTCGACATACGCGTTCTGCGCAGGTTGAGTTCAAGTTCCCGATAAATACGGCACACCCGCTTGTGATTGTAGCGACAGCCTTGAACATTGCGCAGATACAAAAAGCACAAGCCAAAACCCCAGCGTCGATGGGTGTGGGCCAGCCGCAACAGCCAGTCCGTGATCAGCGCGTTATCGTCCGACAGCGTGCGCCGGTAGCGGTAGCAGGTCTCGGATAACGAGAACAGCCGACATACCCTGCGCATCGACAAGCCCCACTCAGTCACTGCCTGCTGCGCCATCTCGAGGCAAAGAGATGGCGCTAGTATTTTTTTGTCAGGGTCTCCCACAGGATCTCAGCGTCCATTTTGGACTCCGCGCACATCGTCTTGAGGCACCAGTTTTCCTCCTCCAGCTCCTTCAGGCGTGTCATGTGAGTGCCTGCCCCCCTTAATATGAGCTAGTTGTTGCTCCTATTTACTGAGTCAATTTCTTGTATTTAATCCGATGCGGCTGATCGGCATCGGTGCCGAGACGGCGGTGGCGGTCTGCCTCGTAGTCGGCGTAATTACCCTCGAACCAGGTCACGACTCCATTGTCCTCGAAGGCGAGCATGTGTGTGGCGATACGGTCTAAAAACCAGCGATCATGGGAGATGACTACGGCGCAGCCCGGGAAGTCGAGCAGGGCCTCTTCAAGTGCGCGTAGGGTTTCCACGTCGAGGTCGTTGGTGGGTTCGTCGAGGAGCAGGACATTGCCGCCGCTCTTCAACAGCTTCGCTAAATGCAAGCGGTTACGCTCGCCACCGGATAAGTCCTTGACGAGTTTTTGCTGATCGGTGCCCTTGAAGTTGAAGCGGCCGACGTAGGCGCGTGAGGGCATCTCGAATTTCCCAACTGTGATGATGTCTTGCCCATCGGAGATTTCGTCCCAGACGTTCTTGTTGCCATTGAGCGCATCGCGCGATTGATCTACATACGCAAGTTGCACGGTTTCGCCAATGCGTAATGTTCCAGAGTCGGGTTTTTCTTCACCGGTCATCATTCTGAATAATGTGGTTTTACCCGCGCCGTTTGGCCCGATCACGCCGATGATGCCGCCGCGCGGTAAGTTAAAATTCAAATTCTCGATGAGCAGGCGGTCGCCGTAAGACTTGCACAGATTCGTGGCCTCCACGACGAGTTCGCCGAGGCGCGGACCTGCCGGGATGAACAGGTCTTTCATCTCGTTGCGCTTCTGCACCTCTTGCGAGGCGAGTTCGTCGAAGGCGGCAAGGCGAGCCTTGCTCTTTACGCGGCGGCCCTTGGGGTTGGAGCGTACCCATTCCAGCTCTGCCTTCATGGCGCGCTGGCGTGCGGACTCCTGCTTCTCTTCAATTTCGAGACGCGCGCGCTTCTGATCCAGCCACGAAGAATAATTTCCCTCCCACGGAATGCCATGGCCGCGATCGAGTTCCAAGATCCAGCCTGCCACGTTGTCCAAAAAATAACGATCATGCGTGACGCCGACGACAGTGCCGGAATAATCGAGCAGATAACGCTCCAGCCAGGCGATGGACTCGGCATCCAGATGGTTGGTCGGCTCGTCGAGCAGCAGCATGTCGGGCGCAGATAACAATAATTTGCACAGCGCCACGCGGCGGCGCTCGCCGCCGGAGAGCTTGGTAACATCGGCTTCCCACGGTGGGAGGCGTAAGGCATCGGCGGCGATGTCGAGTTTACGATCCAGGTCCCAGGCACCGGCGGCATCGATCTGATCTTGCAGCTTGCCTTGCTGTTCGAGCAGCGCGTTCATCTCGTCATCACCCATCGGCTCGCCGAAGCGCATGCTGATGTCATTGAAGCGTTCCACCAGGGCCTTGGTCTCGCTGATGGCCTCTTCGACATTGCCGCGCACATCCTTACTGGCATCGAGTTGCGGTTCCTGCGGCAGATACCCCACGCGAATGCCGGCCTGCGGGCGTGCCTCGCCGAGATAATCTTTATCGGTACCCGCCATGATACGCAGTAAGGTGGATTTACCGGAGCCGTTCACGCCGAGCACGCCGATCTTGGCACCGGGGAAAAACGAGAGGGTAATGTCTTTGAGAATTTCGCGTTTGGGCGGTACGACCTTGCTCACGCGGTTCATCGTATAAATATATTGGGCCATGGTCGTTTAGGGTCTGGTTGTAGGGATCGAGAGGCTCTTACTGCAAGGCGGCGATGGTATCAAGCTTGATGGGAGAGTTTCAATCCTTCTTTCCTTCTTTAGCTTTGGTGAGTATGAAATTGGCGCGCGTGGTACGGGTACGCTGGCTTGAGCCGGTGTGCCTTTTCGCTGGCCGCACTACGCTTTATAGTGCGGCCAGTTCCTTGCGCATGCAGAGTGCCGTGCTGCCGTC
>JAYSPZ010000092.1:0-3622 GCA_043721815.1 Gammaproteobacteria bacterium
TGGCAAGCCCTCCTGCCGAACCTGTCGGTATCGGTAAACTTCTCCGCCGCCCTGTTGAAGCAGCCGAAGCTGTTGGATAAAATCGCCCGGACCCTTAAAGAGACGGGGCTGCCCGCATCGCGTTTGATACTGGAATTTACCGAGCGTGTGGTGATCGAAGATGCGCCCGCCGCCATCACCATGCTGCAGGAAATACGCACGCTCGGCGTGCGCCTGTCCATTGATGACTTCGGCACTGGTTATTCCTCGCTGAGTTATCTCAAACTGCTGCCGGTGGATCAACTCAAGATAGATCAGTCCTTCGTGACCGATCTCGATCACGCCGATAGCACCGCCATCATCAAGGCCGTGATTGACCTGGGGCATAACCTGCGCCTGGAAGTGATTGCCGAGGGCGTGGAAACGGAGGCGCAGCTTTCCCGCTTACGCGACCTGGGCTGCGACGGTGGACAAGGCTATTATTTCGACCTGCCGTGCCCGGCGGAAGAGATCACCGCACTGTTGTCGCGCTATAAAAGCCCGGCGTGAGGCCCCGCCGGGGTAAATTCCCGCCATAAATCATTTACAGCCAGATTTTTAGCAGCCCAGCATTGACCATCCCAAGCTTAAACTTTATACTGCGCGCGCCATGAAGAAGCCTAAGGGAAGTTCCCTGGTGCTGATCGGGGTGGGAACAATGCTAACCTCGATGATGCTTGCCGGGGGCTTGCTGGGCTATGGGGTGGATGTTTGGCTCGACACGCGGCCCATATTCCTGCTCATCTTCGGCGGCCTCGGTTTTGTAGGTGCGCTGCTCAAGGTCTATAAACTGCTGAGTGCGCCAGATGGGCCAGGATAATTTAACTAAAGCCCTGGCATCACGCACCCGCAAGGTCATTGCTTATCAGCTCTCCATCGGTGTTCTGATCGCCTTGGGCTTTTGGTGGATCCAGGGGGGCTGGAGTGCGCAAGCGGCGCTGTACGGGGCAGGCGTTAATATCCTCATGGCCTTCCTGCTGGGCAGGGGCGTGGCACGGGTTGCGCAGATCGCCGCCCACAGCACCCGACGAGGGATGGTGATACTCGTCATTAACGTAGTCCAGCGTTTCTTGCTGGTATTGGTATTATTCGGTGTCGGCTTTGCCGTACTAAAGCTCGACCCGCTCGCCGCCATTGTGGGCTTTGGTTTGAGTCATCTGGCGTATTTAATCAGTGCGCGTGAATCAACAGACGTTAAAGAAGGATAGAGGATAGTATCTTGAGCGAAGCAGCAAGCTCCTCGGGCGGGGGAACGGTTGAGTACATCCAGCACCACCTGACCAATCTGTGCGTGGGCAATTGCGACCCCGTCACGCATAAGGCCGCGGGCTTTTGGGCCTGGCATGTGGATACCCTTATCGTCAGCTTCCTCATCGCCGGGTTGATTATCTTTGTTAGCTGGCGGCTGGGGCGCAACCTTAATCCCGATAAGCCCGGCGGCTTTCAAAATGCCATTGAAGGTATCCTCGATTTCGTCGGCGGCCAGGTGCGTGACACTTTCCCCGGCCACAACCCGCTGATCGCGCCACTGGCCTTGACCATCTTTCTGTGGGTGTTCCTGATGAACACCATGGATATGATCCCGGTCGATCTGCCCGGCGTTATACTGGGCATGTTCGGTGTGCAGTACTTCAAGGTGGTGCCGACCACTGACCTCAGCACCACCTTTGCCATGTCGATCACCGTGTTCGCCCTCATCGTCTTTTATAGTATTAAAGTGAAGGGGCCGGTGGGTTACCTGAAAATGTTTCTATTCCACCCCTTCGGCAAATTCTTCATCCCGGTCAATATCGTCATGACCGCCATCGAAGAACTGGCCAAGCCCTTGAGTCTGGGCCTGCGACTATTTGGTAACCTGTTCGCCGGCGAGCTGGTGTTCCTGTTGATCGCGCTGATCGGCGGCACGCTGGTAATAGGGCTGGGTGCGTTGATCTGGTTCCCGATTCAAGTTGTGCTGACCTGGGGCTGGCTGGTGTTCCACTTGCTGGTCATTACACTACAGGCCTTTATTTTTATGGTGTTGAGTATTGTATATCTCGGTATGGCGCATCAGGAACACTAACTAAAAATGCGTCTTTTGCCTCAATACAGCGTTATAGCTTGGCCTCGCTCCTCACATACTAACGTGAGTGCTCTGCTGTACAGGGAAGTACGAATGTCGCGGGCGCAGGATGCGCAGGAGCGACCGGTGCTCGCCTGCGCTATGCCTTGTCTTGAGACAAAATCTGCTATTTTTAGCCGTGGCTCAATAACTGAACTGTCATTCTGAGCCCGTTCGACTTCGCTCAGGGTAAACTCCGCGAAGAATCTTACAATTAATTTGTTACTTAGGAGATGAAACAATGACACCCGATATGATTGCAATGATTTATGCCTACACCGCCGTTGGCGTTGGCGTTATTCTCGCCGCCGCCGGTCTCGGCTCAGCCATCGGCTGGGGCCTGATCTGCGCCAAGACCCTGGAGGGCATCGCGCGCCAGCCGGAAATGCGCCCCGCGCTGATGACCAATATGTTCATCTTCGCCGGTCTGATGGAATCATTCCCGTTCATTATTTTGGCGTTCGGCATGTGGTTTCTGTTCGCCAACCCCTTCGTCGGCGCGCTCAAGGCCGCCATTGGGGCAGGTTAAGTTAAGTAGGTCGGATCAAGCGCAGCGGATCCAACGCATGGATGTTGGGTCCGTCGCTTCGCTCCTTAGACCACCTACATGGCACGCAGATGGATAAGAGATAACACATGAATATCACAGCTACACTGATTGGCCAGATGGTCGCCTTTATCCTGCTCATCTGGTTTGTTAACAAACTCTTGTGGGGCCCGCTCTCGCAGATGATGGCCGACCGCCAGCGGCGCATTGCCGAAGGTCTGGCCGCTGCGGAAAAGGGCCGTCACGAGAAAGAGTTGGCCGAAAAGGGTGCCAAGGAAACCTTGCGCAAGGTTAAGGCGCAGGCCGCCGAGATATTAACCCAGGCCGAGAAACGCGCCAGTGAGATCGTGGAAGAGGCCAAGTTAGCCGGGCGCAGCGAAGGTCAGCGCATCGTCAGCGCCGCACACGCCGAGATCGATCAGGAAATTAATCGCGCCAAGGAACAGTTGCGCGGGCAAGTAGCCGCTATCGCTGTGGCCGGTGCCGAAAAAATCTTGAGCCGTGAGATCGACACCAAGACCCATGACCAATTGCTGAATCAACTCGTCGCACAAATCTAGGCCTAAAAATGCGTCTTTTGTTTCAATACGTTGTTACAGCTTGGCTCCGCTCCTCACATACTTCTCTGTATGCTACGGTGCTCGCCGGCGCTGTGCCTAGTCTTGAAGCAAAATCCACTATTTTTAGCAATGCTTCATTAAGGCTTAGTTAAGACAATGGCAGAAAGAACCACCCTCGCGCGCCCTTATGCCCAGGCCGTATTTGAGCTGGCGCGCAGCGAGAAAAATTTAAAAGGCTGGTCAGAAATATTGCAGCGCGCGGCAGCTATTGCCGCCGACCCGGCCATGCGACCCTTGGCCGGCGATCCGCGTGTGCAAAAGCCGCAATTGGTGCGCTTGTTTCTGGATATCTTCGGTGCCGCAACAGGGGCGGCCGATAAGCTCAGCGCGGCGGGC
>JAYSPZ010000093.1:0-3215 GCA_043721815.1 Gammaproteobacteria bacterium
GAAGGTGTGGGGCGATATTATGAGCACTACCCCCACGCAATCATTACAATTGCCGCAACCTGAAAATGTGGACTTTGTGCGCATTGATGGGCAGACCGCACAACTGGCCAGGGCCGAGTGTCCAGGCGCGGTACAACTTCCGTTTATCACTGGTTCCGCGCCGCGCGAGGTATCGACCTGTGGATATGGGGGATACGAAGACCCGCGCTACAGTCAGCCGCGTTCTGGTGAAAACCCATTGGACTGGTTTAAGGAGATTTTTCGATGATGCATAGTTTTATCCTCCCCGCTGTACCCAGGTACCACAGTTATTCCCGGCTGTTTTTGATGGCGGGCTTGCTGGGAATAATGGTACCGATGGCGGGCTGCTACACCGTGATCCCCCGTGGGACACCCATTCAACAACGCGACGTTATCATCGAACAGCAACCGCCGGTGACCATCACCCCTTACCCTTCGACGGATAGCAGAAGCTCCAACCGTTTGCCGCAGGAGAGTGCTACGCTGCCGCGCAGCGTACCGCAAAAGGCCGCTCCACCGAACACCGCAGTACTCGCACTGCTCGACAACGCCAAGCAACAGTCCCGCTCCGGCAAGCTCGATGCCGCAGCGGCGGCATTGGAACGTGCACTGCGCATAGATCCGCGCAACGCGGACATCTGGTATCGATTGGCGGCGGTGCGCCTGCAGCAAGGTCAGTTCGGGCAGGCCGCCAGCCTCGCCGCGAAATCGATGAACCTGGCCGGGAACGATGTCGACCTGATTGAGCGCAACGAGGAGATCATCGACAAGGCCAAGCGGCACCAGAAATAGGCTGCGCGGGGAACAGATTGTGCCTGCTTCTTCTTGGCCGTCGATGTCACCTTCTTGCCTGATCTCAGCCCGAATACCTAAAAAAACAGGGCTGAATTGAAAACTTTCAAGAGGGAGATAAATTTTTACCTATCCAGTGCATCAGGCTCCAGCAAGCTTGTAATCGGTTCCCTATCCCCGCTCAGTAAGTGCCCAAGATGATCCAGCGCTTCCGTCGATGCCAACATCAGCGGCGGAAAATTTATGATGCGGGCATGGCTGCGCAAGAGTACTGCGCTGACGACCCGCCCCTCGCCACGCACGCCCTCGATGCGCACCGGATGCACAACACCCTGAGTCAACTCAGCTAGTTTAATGACCCCGCGTTTTAATTTTCCGGCGGGCTCGGAATCGAGGCGTATGCCACCTTGCGGGAACAGGGCCACGGCCTCGCCCTTTTCCAGCACGCGCAGGGCCTCGCGCAGCGCCTGTTCCGGCTTGCGCGCACGTTCGACGGGAATACAGCCCATGGCGCGAAATAACCAGGTAAATCCAAAGCGTTGATATTCCTCGCGAGCGATCATGAAGCGCAAGGGTCGGCGCGCGGCGGCAACTATCAACAAGGGGTCGAGGCCGGAGATATGATTGGCGACCAACAGGGCCGCACCCTGTGCGGGCAGGTGTATGGGCTCGTATTGCAGGCGGTGATAGCGCGTGCAGAACAGGCGGTTCAGCCCATCCAGACGATTAAGCCATACACTTCCCCAGTCGGTTAGGTTCGCGGCCTCGCAGGCACGACAGGCCCGGTGCCAGAGATACCAAGCGGTAGCCACGATAATAATCAGGCCCATGATAGAGGCAATACTATCCATAGGCGGCGCCGACCCGGCCCGCTAATCAAATACGTTCAGCGCATCCGCAAGGCGCTGAACGGCGATTATCTGCATATCCTTTATCGCATCCTTGGGCGCATTGGCCTTGGGAATGATGGCGCGCTTGAAGCCGTGCTTCGCCGCCTCGCGCAGGCGCTCTTGACCGTTTTGCACGGGCCTAATCTCGCCCGCCAGGCCGATCTCGCCGAATACCACGAGGTCCATGGGCAAGGGCCGGTTACGCAGGCTGGACAGCGCGGCCAGCACAACGGCAAGGTCGGCACCGGTCTCGGTCACGCGCACCCCGCCGACCACGTTTACGAACACATCCTGATCGTACATGGCCACTCCGCCATGGCGGTGCAGCACGGCCAGCAACATGGCCAGGCGATTTTGATCGAGACCCAAGGTTACGCGACGCGGGTTGGAACCATGACTCTCATCGACCAGCGCCTGCACCTCCACCAGCAGCGGCCGACTGCCCTCACGCGTGACCATGATTACGCTACCCGGCACCGGCTCCTCGTGACGCGAGAGGAAAATGGCCGAGGGGTTGCTCACCTCGCGCAGGCCCTTCTCCGTCATGGCAAATACGCCCAGTTCATTGACCGCGCCAAAGCGATTTTTAACGGCGCGGATCACGCGAAACGAACTGCTGGTGTCGCCCTCGAAATACAGCACCGTATCGACCATATGCTCCAGCACGCGCGGCCCGGCCAGCGTGCCCTCCTTGGTGACGTGTCCGACCAAAAATAGTACGGTGCCGGTCTGCTTGGCGTAACGCACCAATTGGGCCGCACTCTCGCGCACCTGCGCGACCGAGCCCGGCGCGGATTGCAGTAGCTCGGTATAAATAGTTTGAATCGAGTCGATGACCAGCACCTGCGGCCTTTCTTTTTGCGCGATGGCCAGCACTTGTTCGACCTGCGTCTCGGTGAGCAGACGCAGCTTGGCGGTAGGCAATCCCAAACGCTGAGCACGCAGGCCGATCTGCTGCAAGGACTCCTCACCGCTGACGTATAGCGTGGTAAGCCGCGCGCTCAGCGCGGCCAGGGCTTGCAACAACAGGGTCGATTTCCCGATACCCGGATCGCCGCCTATCAATACCACGGAGCCTGCGACCAAGCCGCCGCCTAATACGCGGTCGAGCTCCGCAAGCCCGGTCGGGCTGCGCGGCTCGGCACGGGCATCGACCTCGGCCAGCGATTGCACGCCGGACTCGGCGGCATAACCGCTGAAGCGGGCATTACGCAGTGGGGGGCGAGCTGCAATAGACTCCACCGAGGTGTTCCACGCGCCGCAATCAGCGCATTGGCCCGACCACTTGGGTGCCTGGGCACCGCATTCGGTGCAGCTATAGACCAGTTTATCGCGCGCCACGGATTATCCCTTGAGGGCGTGCGGCAATGGTTGGGGAACAGGCGTGTGGGCATGGGCGTTTTCAACCGGCGTAACGACCGCTTGCACGCGCCGCGCCACCGCGCAGAGCAGTTCGTAGGGAATGGTCGAGGCGTAGGGTGCCACCTCTTCCACGGGCAGGCCCTCGCCCCA
>JAYSPZ010000094.1:0-3260 GCA_043721815.1 Gammaproteobacteria bacterium
CCGACCGCCATAGGGTTCTCAATTCAGGTAGCAATTTCCATTCACACCGCGCAGCAATCAAACTAATTTACCGTGGCAATGTTTATACTTCTTGCCCGAGCCGCAGGGGCAGACCTCATTGCGGCCTATCTTGCGCTCATCGCGTACAAAGGGCGCGGACGGGTGTCCCTCCTCCATCGCGCTGGCCGTCGCGTTTTCTTCGCTCATCGCCAGGGCTGGTGCATGCATAAACTGCATGGTCTCGTTGGCGCGGCGACGCTGCTCGACGGCCAGCACATCCTCCTCGGCACGCACCTCTACGGTATAGATGAGGCGGATAACCTCGCGTTTGATGCGCTCCAGCATCTGGGCAAATAATTCAAACGCCTCACGTTTAAACTCCTGCTTGGGATTTTTTTGCGCATAACCACGCAAATGAATGCCTTGGCGCAGGTAATCCATCGCAGCCAGATGATCCTTCCACAAATTATCGAGCACTTGCAGCATGACCGCCTTTTCAAAATGGCGCACGACATTGCTACCGGCAACGGCCTCTTTCGCGCGATAGCCGACTTCAATCTCGCCATGGATACGCGTGCGCAGCGTTTCCTCGTGCAGGTTCGTATCGGAGCGCAGCCATTGCTGAACCGGAAGGTGCTGGCCTAAATCCCTCTCCAGTGCTTCTTCCAGCCCGGCGGGATTCCACTGCTCTTCCATGCTCTGCGGCGGAATATACATATCGATAATTTCATTGGTGACATCAGTGCGGATCGCGTTAATGGTCTCCGATATATCATCCTCGGCCATCAATTCATTGCGCTGCTCGTAGATCACCTTGCGCTGATCGTTGGCGACATCATCGTATTCGAGCAACTGCTTGCGGATATCGAAGTTGCGTCCTTCGACCTTGCGTTGCGCATTCTCGATCGCCTTGCTCACCCACGGATGTTCGATGGCCTCGCCCTCGTTCATGCCAAGTTTTTGCATCAGGCTGCCGACGCGCTCCGAGGCAAAGATGCGCATCAGGCTGTCTTCCAGCGAGAGATAAAAGCGGCTCGACCCGGCATCACCCTGGCGTCCTGAACGGCCGCGCAATTGGTTATCGATGCGCCGCGATTCGTGGCGTTCGGTGCCGATGATATGCAGACCGCCACTTTCAAGAACTTCGTTGTGACGTGCCTGCCAATCCTCACGCAGCTGCGCCACGGTGTCTGCGTCGGCCTCCGGCAGGGCCGCAAGCTCGGCCGCGAGACTGCCGCCCAGCACGATGTCCGTGCCGCGCCCGGCCATATTGGTGGCTATCGTCACCGTGCCGGGGCGACCGGCCTGCGCGACGATCTCCGCCTCTTGTTCGTGAAACTTCGCATTGAGTACACGGTGTTTGATATTTTCTTTTTCCAGCAGGCCGGACAGATATTCCGATATCTCGATGGACACCGTGCCCACCAGCACGGGCTGCCTGCGCACCTGGCAATCCTTGATGTCCTGGATGATGGCGCTGAATTTTTCCGTGGCAGTAAGGTATACGAGGTCGCCGTAATCCTTGCGCACCATCGGCTTGTGAGTGGGAATGACCACCACTTCGAGACCGTAGATCTGCTGAAACTCGAAGGCCTCGGTGTCGGCCGTGCCGGTCATGCCGGAGAGTTTATTGTAAAGACGGAAATAGTTTTGGAAGGTGATCGAGGCCAGTGTTTGATTTTCATTCTGGATGGGCACGCCCTCCTTGGCCTCGACGGCCTGGTGCAGACCCTCGGACCAGCGCCGCCCCGGCATGGTACGCCCGGTAAATTCGTCGACGATGATGACCTGCTGGTCCTTGACCATGTAATCGACGTTGCGCTGGAACAAGGCATGGGCGCGCAGTGCCGCATTCAAATGGTGCATCAGGTTGATATTAGACGCATCGTACAGGCTGTCGCCCTCGTGCAAAATATCCGCCTCCAGCAATAATTCTTCGACGTGCTGATGTCCCTCTTCAGTGAGATAAACCTGGCGCATTTTTTCGTCGACCGAGTAATCGCCCGGCCCCTCCTCACCCTCGGGGCCCTGTTGCTTCGCCAGCTTGGGGATGAGCAGATTGATTTTCTGATAGAGGTCGGAATTATCGTCGGTGGGGCCGGAAATAATCAGCGGGGTGCGCGCCTCGTCGATGAGGATGGAGTCGACCTCATCGACAATGGCGAAGTTCAATTTGCGCTGCATGCGCGCCGCCGTGGTGAAGGCCATATTATCGCGCAGATAATCAAAGCCGAATTCGTTATTGGTGCCGTAGGTGATATCGGCGTTGTAGGCGGCGCGTTTCTCATCCGCGTCCATGCCCGCCACCACCACGCCGGTGTTCAGGCCAAGAAAGTCATATACCTGCCCCATCCACTTCGCATCACGGCGCGCCAGGTAATCGTTTACCGTGACGACGTGGACACCCAGACCCGGCAAGGCATTCAAGTAAGCCGCGAGCGTGGCGACCAGGGTCTTGCCTTCGCCGGTGCGCATCTCGGCGATCTTGCCACTGTGCAGTACCATGCCGCCGATAAGTTGCACGTCGAAGTGGCGCATGCCCAGCACGCGTTTGCCGGCCTCGCGTACCGTGGCAAAGGCCTCGGGCAGCAGGTTGTCGATTGCCTCACCCTTACCACCGGCGGAGGCCGACGCGAGGCGCATGCGGAATTCGCCGGTTTTGGCGCTCAGTTGCTCATCGGTGAGCGCGGCAAACTGTGGCTCCAGGGCATTTATCTGCACCACGGTTTTGTACATGCGCTTGAGCAGGCGCTCGTTGCGGTTACCGAATATCTTGCTAAGGAATTTGCTGGCCATTATCTCGTGTGGAGCGCATCGAAAGGGAAAGTTGAGGTACGCAGCGTAGTAGGCAAAACTACTTAAGCCGCGATAACTGGTCTATTATAAACTGATGTCCAAGCCTCGCAGCGACCTTGATTAACTATAGGGGCTGCGAATTATTATAGCGCACCCACGGTTGCCATGCCCATGAACTCATTTAAACCAGTGCGTCAGTTATTTGGTAAGGATAGCGAACTACAGCAATTGCTCGTCCAGGCTGAGCGCCTGCAAAAAGCCACCCGGACGCTGCACGCGCAACTCCCCCCTCCACTTGAGCAACACTGCAAGGTAGCGAATATCAAGGGGGAGCTTGTCGTGCTGCATGCCGACTCGTCGGCCTGGGCGGCCAAGCTGCGCTTTCATGTCGCCGGTATATTGCAGCAGCTAAGGAAACAGCCGGGGCTGGGCGCGCTACAGGCGATTCGCATCAAGGTCAGCCC
>JAYSPZ010000095.1:0-17235 GCA_043721815.1 Gammaproteobacteria bacterium
TCTATACCTTCCGGCGCAACAGCTACGAAATCGGGCTGGACTATGAGGTAAACAACAGCGCGGCGCAGGAATGGCGGGGCCAACTGTACGGGCAGTTTCAGCGCGTCGTGGATGAATCGCAAGGCTCGCGCTTTATCTACACCTATACCGGTGGCGTGATCTCCAGCCCGGAAAAGAAATACGAAAAGATCAAATTCGATAATCTGGCCGATGAAGAACTTAACCGCGCGATCAAGGGCGGCTGGGTGGCTGTGCTACAGCATTATTTCGTGGGCGCCTGGATACCCGCGCAGCAGCAAACAAATAACTATTACTCAAAGGCGCTGCCCGAGAAGCGCTACATACTGGGTGTTATAACACCGGAAAAGACTATTCCCGCAGGCACCAGCGGAACGCTGAGCACCCGCCTGTATGTAGGGCCGAAGCTGCAGGATCATCTGGCGGAGGTTGCGCCAGCCTTGGAACTTACCGTTGATTACGGGCTGTTGACGGTGCTCGCGCAGCCTATCTTCTGGCTGCTCAAACACATTCACGGCATCGTCGGCAATTGGGGTTGGGCTATCGTGTTGCTCACCCTGCTTATCAAGCTGGCCTTTTATAAATTGTCGGCGGCAAGCTACCGCTCGATGGCCAATATGCGCCGCATGCAGCCGCGCATCGCCGCCCTCAAGGAACGCTATGGCGATGACCGCCAACGCATGAGTCAGGGCATGATGGAGTTGTACAAGACCGAGAAGATCAATCCGCTCGGTGGCTGTTTACCGGTACTGGTGCAGATCCCGGTATTTATCGCGCTCTATTGGGTGCTGCTGGAGAGTGTGGAGCTACGCCAGGCGGACTTCATGCTCTGGATTAATGATTTATCCTCGCCCGATCCTTATTATATTTTACCGTTGCTCATGGGCATCACCATGTTCATTCAGCAGAAACTCAGCCCGGCACCGCCCGATCCGTTACAGGCCAAGGTCATGATGATTCTGCCGCCGGTATTCACACTATTCTTCGCCTTTTTCCCGGCCGGCTTGGTGCTTTATTGGGTGGCGAATAATACCTTGTCGATTGCTCAGCAGTGGTACATCACGCGCAGCATCGAACAGGGCAAAGGCCACGGCTCCGCAGCAAAATCAAAATAGCGCGCGCAAGCGACACGCGCGAAGTCCAGCGCGTGGGGGCGTACGTGAAAACAACCTTATAGTAGGCCATGACTTCCTCCACCCCAGCCGATACCATCGTTGCCTGCGCCACGGCACCCGGGCGTGGCGGGGTGGGGATAGTGCGTGTCTCAGGTCCTCTGGTTCCCGCGATTGCCCGGCAGCTTTTGGGCAAACTCCCGGTCCCACGCCATGCCGCTTACAGGTCATTTCGCGCGGCCGGTGGAGACACTATCGACAGCGGCATCGCACTCTATTTTTCCGCCCCAAACTCATTTACCGGCGAAGACGTGCTGGAGCTGCAAGGTCACGGCGGCGCAGTTGTCATGGACATGCTGCAAAGGCGCATCACCGAGCTGGGCGCGCGCCTGGCCCGCCCGGGCGAATTCTCCGAGCGGGCCTTCCTCAACGGCAAGATCGATCTCGCGCAGGCCGAGGCTATTGCCGATCTCATCGATAGCACCACGGAACAGGCCGCGCACGCCGCCACACGTTCCCTGCAGGGCGAATTTTCAGCGCGCATTAACCTCCTCCTCGAACAGCTTATTGAATTGCGCATGTATGTCGAGGCGGCCATTGATTTTCCCGAGGAAGAGGTCGACTTTCTCGCCGACGATCATGTAGGTTCACGCCTGCAAGCCATCATGGTGGAACTCGCTGCGGTGTTAAGCAGCGCACGCCAAGGCAGTCTTTTGCGCGAAGGCATTAACGTGGTCATCGCCGGCCGCCCCAATGTCGGCAAATCCAGCCTGCTCAATCGCCTGGCCGGGCGCGACACGGCCATCGTGACAAACATTCCGGGCACCACACGCGATGTGCTGCGTGAACACATACACATTGATGGTTTGCCCTTGCATATCATCGACACTGCGGGTCTGCGCGACAGTCACGATCAAATTGAACAGGAAGGGATACGTCGCACCTGGCAGCAAATCACCGCTGCCGATCGTGTGCTGCTGATTATAGATGACAACGCAGGTCTGGGTGCGGATGAGCAGATCATCATTGAGCAATTGCCCAAGCAAATTCCGCTAACAATAATCCACAATAAGATCGACCTCAGCCGCCACGAGCCGCTGTTGGTAAGTGAAGTTTCTCCCGCTGCGAAAGGGGAGGTCTCTCACCTCTGGCTTTCGGCCAAGACCGGTGTCGGCCTGGATATTTTGCGTACACACCTCAAGGCCAGCAGCGGCTATCAACAAACGGACACCGGCACCTTTACCGCACGCCGCCGCCACCTCGATGCCTTGCTGCGGGCACAGCAAAATTTGTACAGCGGCACCCGCCAATTACAGGAACAGCGTGCCGGTGAACTACTCGCCGAAGAGTTGCGTCAGGCCCAGGATGCCTTGAGTGAAATTACCGGGGTCTTCGGTGCGGACGACCTGCTAGGCAGGATTTTCGCCGGATTTTGCATCGGAAAATGATTACCGCAGCAACGAACTTCACAAAACAGGGTCTTACGGGTACGCGTTAATTACTCGGGAGCAAATAACTTCATGCCAAGCAAACTACGCAGCATCTTCGTCGCAATCATTGTATTCGGCTTGCCTGTGGGCCTGTCCGGTATGGCCCATGGTGCGGTTGAGCCCGCCGATGCCAAGGGCTTGGCCATAGCAACCTTCGCGGGCGGCTGTTTCTGGTGCATGGAATCAGATTTCGACAAAGTGCCGGGGGTTGTATCCACCACCTCAGGCTACACGGGCGGGCAAAAGAACAATCCGAACTACAAGGAAGTGTCTGCGGGCGGCACCGGTCATGCCGAGGCCGTTCAGATCGGCTATGATCCAAAAAAGATCAGCTATGCCGAACTATTGAACGTCTTCTGGAATAATATCGATCCGCTCGATGGTCAAGGGCAATTCTGCGATAAGGGCGATCAATACCGTTCCGGGATTTTTTATCACAACGACGAGCAGAAGCAATTGGCCGAGCAGTCAAAGGCCGCGTGGGAAAAGTCCGCGCGCTTCAAACAACCCCTGGAGACCAAGATCGTGCTGGCAACGCAATTCTATCCGGCAGAAGAATACCACCAGGATTTTCACAGCAAGAATCCCGTGCGTTATAATTTTTACCGCTTGAATTGTGGCCGCGATGCACGCCTGGAAGAACTTTGGGGCGAAAAAAAATGACCTGCCGTACGCACAATCCTATGGCCAAGCTCTAAAATGCCCGTATGCGATTGCGCAGCAGAACTAGGGCGTGCGGCGGGTGTTGTGCGGCATAGCGCAGCGCACTATAAAGCTGGCTGATTGAATAAATCTGCGCAGCGCATTGTGGTAGAAGCAGGGCGGCGCGGGCGGCGAAGTCTTGTGGCCCTTCGGCAGGTGCACGCACGATACCGCGTTTAGCGAGCTTGGCGCAGAAGCGTTGATAGAGCATTGCGGTAGGGTCTTTCGGTCTGCGGCGGATGAGCACTAGCGAGTACACGGCAAAGACACTGAAAAGCAAACCGAGCGAGATGCCCATACCCAAGCCCAGCGCCATCGAATCATAGCTAAATTTGTTCAGGCCCAGACGGGCCAGCAACTCACCCTGCCGGGCGGTGTTATAACCCAGGACCCACTGCGCCCATTGATAATTCACCGTATCGAGGCCCAGGCGCAGCTTCAACAAGGCCGCGCCCAATAAACCTTGCGGCCGTTCAGAAAAAAGCCCGCCATACTCGGCTAAATCATCCAGCATGGCACCGCCACGCTCAATACGTTGCGGGGCGACCGCAGCGGTAGGGTCGACGCGCACCCAGCCGCGTCCCTTGAGCCAGACCTCGGCCCAGGCGTGGGCATCGGATTGGCGCACGATCAAATAATCGCCAAGCGGATTCAGTTCTCCCCCCTGATAACCGGTCACCACGCGTGCAGGGATTCCGGCACCGCGCATCAGGGTAGTGAAGGCGGCGGAATAGTGTTCGCAAAAACCACGCCGTGTATCAAACAAAAATTCGTCGACGGGATTGTCACCCGCGCCGGTGTGTAGCCGGGGAGGATTGAGCGTGTAGAAAAAGGGCTTATCCCGAAAATAGGTGAGTGCTTGCGCCACGATTTTTTCATCATCCGGCAAGTCTGTACGCCAGGATTTTGCCAGGCTGCGCGTTTGCGGATTTGTGTCGCGCGGTAACTGGAGCGCACGCGCAAGTTCGTCAGAGGCCAGCGCGCCGGTCCGGTACTGCGGATAAGATACCAGATCGTAGCGCATCCGACTTTCCACCGGCGTAATTGCGCGCAATTGAAAATCGGCGGTTAGGTAGGCACCGACGGGAATACTGACGGGCATGTCTAATGCGAGTAACCAGTTCTTCTGATGCGGCTCCAATGTGACGGTATAGTTAAGAGGCATCCCGAATACGACAAGCTTGGTCGTGCTGGTCGCACCGCTATGGCCCGCCGACCAGTTGCGCCCGTCGGTAAACCACAACACCGGCCCGCGCCAATAACGCTCGGCCGGATCGGGGAGACGGCTGCTAAAGGTCGCGCGAAAGGCAACCGCCGGGGAGTGCGCAAGCGAGCTAATATTGCCGGGAGTCATATCCTCGCTCAAGCCCGTGCGGGCACTGCGGGCATCGTGCGGCAAGGTCCACAAAGTGCCCTGCACGCGCGGAAATAAAAGGAATAACACGAGCATGAAAGGCAAGGCTTGCAGGAGCAGCTTGCCGGCAAGGCGCAAATTGAAGCGCCGCACGGGACTTTCGGAGGGTTGATTCAAGTGGACGAGCGCGGCCGTTAAGGCCCACACGGCGAGCAAGATATAGAGGGCAATAAAGAGGGACTGCGTGTACAAAAAGCTTGTGACGCACAGAAAGTAACCGATAAAAACCAACATCATGCAGTCGCGCTGAGCGCGAGTCTCGAGTAACTTTAGGGCAAGCATCACGGTGAGCAGCGCCACGCCCGCATCACGGCCCAGTACCGTCCCGAACTGAAGATACACGCCGCCGAAACTCAGGAGTGCGAGTAGCAGGTAAATCCACTTCGGCGGTAGCAGCCAGCCGCGCTGGGCGATCTGCAAACGCCACAAACCCAGCGCAAGACTCAGCAGGCTAAGCCAGATCGGCAGATTCAAAACCTGCGGGGCGGCAGCGAGTGCCAGTGCGCCCCCTACCCAGAGTATCGTCCCGCGATCGGGCAAGGCCCGTTGCGCTGCTAAGGGGTAGGCGGGCAGTAAGTGCATCGCTAGGCCGCAGTCATCGAAACAAGGCCAACGCGCTAAGACAGCTATGCTTGTGTGCCGCACCCGTTTCAGGACCAACCTGCCTGCCCGGCAGACGTAATCCAAACCGATGCCCTGCCGTATCGGCATCCAGCACCAACTGGCATAGCTGGCTAAGACGTGTCTCGGAATCCAGGCCGGGAAACTGGTACCAGTCCAGCCACAGCGTACCCGCATCGGTGCCGGTAAATTCTTTGACCAACAAACCTTGGCCGCGCGCCGCCGCCTTCCAATTTACGCGCGCCAGCGTATCGCCGGGCCGGTAACTGCGTTGTCCGGCGAAATCATCATCCCCGACACGGGACGTGTACGTGCCTTTATCGTTCAGGGGTGGCAGGAGCGGTATACCGCCTCTGCGCGGCGCGGGATACACGATACAAGGAGCATCCAGACTCAGGTGCGACCAGGCGCAAAATAATCCCAGAGGAAAACGTGTCGAGAGGGTAAGGCGCTCCATGGGCAACACGCCGCGCTGCACGGTGCGCTGGCTGAGCGGCACGGACACCGAGGCATTTCCGGCCGCGTGCGCAAATACGGGTGACTGCCGACGAAGTTGCAGGATAAGCGAATGACGCGGATAGGCACCGGGATTTTTCACGATGATGGTAAACACGGCATCTTCGCCGACAAACACGGGAGCGACCTTACCGACGCTGAGTTCCAGACGCGCCAGATTCCGATAGGTGTGCTGAATAGCGATAAACCCGAGGCCCGTGAGCAGGAAGGTCAGGGCGAAGCCCATGCTGTTGTTGTAGTTGAGCGAGCCGAGCAGCATGGTCAGCAGGATGGCCGACAAGAGCATGCCCTGGCGCGTCGGCAGGATAAAAATACGTGGCCGAATCAGTGCAACCGGGCTTGCACGCGAGCCGGTAACGATGCGCCGTCGCTCCGATGACCGGCGACCCGCCAAGCGATAAAGAGGCGCCAGAAATTCAGCGCGCATCGTTAAGGAATAGCTACGGCGCTTAACAAGCGTCCCACTGGTTCTTGCGGAAGGGCATCACCGTGGGCGTTGTTATACTGACGCGGGTCGATGTATTCACTGCTGCGCAAGCGGTGTCCCGCGACGCTGGGCAGCACGGCCTGAATATCCTCCGGCAGCACATGATCGCGCCCTTGCATCCAGGCCCAGGCCTGCGCCCCGTGTAACATGGCCAGCCCGGCGCGCGGTGATAGGCCGACCAAGTAGTAAGATGAATCGCGCGAAAAAGCGAGCAAGGCCTGTAGATAATCCAGCGCCGCTGCGGCCACATGAACCTGTCGAACCTGCGCCTGAATGTTTAACAAATCTACGGGGCTTAGCAGCGGCTCGAGCGCCGCGATGAGCGTGCGTCTATCGCCGCCTTGCAGTAAGGCTCGCTCCGCAACCGCGTTCGGATAACCCAGCGTGATGCGCATGAGAAAACGATCAAGCTGCGACTCGGGCAGCGGAAAGGTGCCGGTCTGATGGCTGGGGTTTTGCGTGGCGATGACAAAATACGGCGTAGGCAGCGTGCGTGTCTCGCCTTCGATAGTGACCTGGCCCTCTTCCATCGCCTCCAGCAAGGCACTCTGGGTCTTCGGTGTAGAGCGATTGATTTCATCGGCCAGGATGACATGGGCGAAGATCGGGCCAGGATGGAATTTGAAGCTGGAATTGGTCGGCTCATAAATGGAAACGCCGAGCACGTCTGCAGGCAGCATGTCGCTGGTAAATTGAATACGGTTGAACTTGAGGCCGAGCACGGCGGACAGCACATGGGCCAGCGTGGTTTTGCCCACGCCCGGCACGTCCTCAATGAGCAAGTGGCCGCGCGCGATCAGGCAGGCCAAGGCCAAGCGGATCTCGCGTTCCTTGCCCAGGATAATTCCAGCCGCCTGATGTATGACCTGATCCAGCAATGTCCTCATGTTAATTTCTCCCAAGTATTCACAGCATAGAGCATTGTGGCGGGTGAGTGAAACAGCGGTCGGAGATATGTCGATAGTTACTTACCGATGGGGCCATGGGCCGACCCTCGTGGTTGCCAACTATTCCAGCAAATCCAGATTGTTTTTCGCTTTCCAGGACGCGGGGTCTAACACCAGCGCCCGTTGATAGGCCTCTTTTGCACGCACAATATCGCCGACTTGTTGACGCGCATAGCCCAGGTTATTCCATACCCGCGCCTTGTCGGGAGAATATTTGACGGTAGCTTCCCATAACGCAATTTCGGATCGGTAATCCTGATTGCGAAGCAGCGTGAATACACCCAATAACAGCATGACTGCGGTGACCGCGAGGACACGGCGTGGCCGGGGTATTTTTACCAGCACCCCGCCCACAATCAGCGCAGGGCCAATTAACGCAAGGTAAAGCTGTCTGTCGTTGGCGACATCCATGCGCGGCAAGATCGAATTGGTCGGCAGCAGCCAGATAAAAAACCACAGTATGCCGAAACAGATCCAGCGTGAATGCGGTGATTTGCGCCATTGCCATATCGCTGCGACCACCATGCCAATAAGTACGGAAGCCTTCAGCGCCAGCTCCAGAGTCACTGCTGTATGCACCGACAAATCCGGGTCAATGTTGAGCATCAGGGTCAGCAACGGGCGCGTGATGAGGTAGAGTACCCCATCAATTTGCGTCAACAGATTTTCTGATACGGAGCGGATCTGCAAACTCCCCGCAAGCAATTTGAAATAAGCCGGGATCAACAATACCGCTGCCATCAAGCCCAGCGGAACAAGACAATGTGCGGCACTGCGTGCAAAAAATCCGCGCCAGCCAAAATCGCGGCGTATCCCTTCGCACAACAATAAAACCAACGGCAGTACCCAGGCAATTTCTTTTGTCGCCAAGGCGGCAATAAAGAAAACCACCGAGGCTGTGCGCCATGCTATCGGCCGTATCCCGTCCCGGGCTTTCAAGTAAGTCAGCAACGAAGCCAGCGTGAATATAGCCATCAATGACACCGAGCGTCCGCTGATATAGGTGACGGCCTCGGTTTGTGCGGGGTGCAGTGCGAAGATCAGTGCCGCAACCCACGCAGCCTCCTGCGCAATACCCAGATGGGGAACCAATCTGCGCAAAATACCGAATACCAGCAAGGCATTGATGAAATGCAGGGTCACATTCACCAGATGAAACCCGGTCGCACCGCTGTCCACCCACCAGTTCGCCACGTAACTCGCCTTGAGCAACGGCCGTATTCCCGGCATTTCCCGCCACCAGGCACTCCAGGTATGCACGGCAGGATGATTAACAATTACGTTGTAATCATCAAACTGGAATACGCCACCCAAGGCATTGGCGTAAGCTGCCAGCACTGCCAGTGCCAGCATCCACGTTACGGACCAATTAGTGAGCGGTAGTTTTAGCGGCATGTTCCAGCGCACGATCCAGCGCAGCGTGGGCATCCCACCAACGATTGGGGGCATTCAGCATCACCAGTAACACCCGCACCCCATCTCGTTCGGCCAGCGCGACAAGACACTTGCCTGCCTTGGGGGTGTAACCGGATTTCACGCCAATCACATTGGCGTGACGACCAATGAGTGCATTTGTATTTTTGACAGGAATATTGCGGGCACCGTTTATGGTCGTGATAGATGCCTCTTTTCGTTGCACCATATCAGCAAAGACCGGATGTTGTAACGCCGTCTCCGTGAGCATCACCAAATCCTCAGCGGATGAATAATGCCCCTCTGCATCATGCCCACAAGCATTCTCAAAGTGCGTTTGTTGGAGTCCCAATTCGGCAGCGCGTTGATTCATGCGTGCGACAAATTTTGTTTCTGTGCCATCGCGCCACTCCGCAAGGGCGCGGCAAGCATCGTTGCCGGAAGCGAGCAGGGCGCCCAGCAATAAATTTCCCACGGTGTAGTGTTCGCCCGCCTTGATTTTCAAACGAGCACCGGTGGCACTCGCGGCACGGCGGCTCACTGTCACCACCGCATCCGGCTGATATTTTTCCAGTATCAGCAGTGCGGTCATGATTTTGGTGAGGCTGGCGGGCGGCAAACGCCGTTCGGCTTGCCGTGACCAAACGGTATTGCTGCCGAGTTTATTGTAAACACGCAGCACATAAGCCTGCGACAAATCAGGCATAGGGGCGGGTGATTCCGCCCCCGCTGGCATAGTGGCGGTCATCGCCAGCACCGCAAAACAAAAGGCCGCGCTAAATTTTAGCGCGGCCCGCACAAGCGATAAATGATATACGCTCAAAACTTGAAAATATTTTTCAAGGCATCCATGCCCTCTTTAACGCCTTCATTTTTCATCGTATCCGTTACATTAGATTCATCCGGGGCAGTTGGCTGGCTGGTCGCCTCTTCTTTTGCGACAGCATTATTACTGCTATCACCGGGTCGCTCATCAGCGTTGACACTACGGCGATCTCCGCCACCACCGAAGCCTATGGCAGAACACATGGCACGATGCTTTGCATCCACCGAGGTATAGTTTCGCCCAGCACAGTGCTGTTTGCGCAGGGCCACAACCTCCGGCTGCTCGCGACAAAAACCACCAACAAACTGCCAGTCTTTTTTGTCCAGACTATCGTTACAAAATTGCTGCGTTATTTTTGCAAACGACAAGCCACATTCGCTGGCCATCTCCGCTGCACCCGGTTTATTGGCTACATTTTTATAGGATTCTTGCGTTTTCAAATCGGCCGATAAGCGTGCGCACATTTTTGGACGTAGCTTCGCACAACCAACATCAGACGCAGCTTCACAATTTTTTCTACTCGCGGCAGTGGGCATCCCGCTGCAACTATTTTTTGCCGTACCTATATTTTTGGTGTTAATGAAATACGGGTAATCATTGTTATCCAATGCCTGTTGGCAATTTTCGGCAACTGACTCTGCGGCTCCACTGAGCGCTTCATTGATCTGCTCATCGCCCTTGCATGCGCCACCGATGCGCTTGCCGTTGGAAATCATCGTCATCTCGCCGTCTTTCGACTGCATGTTCATTTTCTGGCTGAAGCTGTTTGGCGTATGCGTCAGCACCGCGTCGCCGGTCATTGCATCTTTGCCGGTGCATTTCATCTTGAAGCTGGTGGTATTGCCGGAGTACTTCACATCACTCAGGGTGCAATCTTTATTTTCCTTTGATTTGGCAGGCTCTTTCTCCTGACCTTTAAGCATACAAATCTTGGTGGCTTGCCCACCACCCATCATGCCCGCCATTTCGGCAGGCATGCCCGGCATTTCCATTTTCATGGTCACTTCCCACCATTCTCCGGCAGGTTCTGCGGCAGCAACAGAGGCCACCAGAAGGGATAAAAACGACAAAGCAATCACTTGTCGAGTTTGCATGATTTTCAACATGGTACACATTCCTCTTTTTGTTTCGTCTGAGTGAAGGATTAGGGGCAGGGAAGCCCTGATTCATTCAGAGTTTCCCTAGGTTAAGCCAAGTTTGCGGACCTTTTTCAAGTCCACATTTTTCTTCGCTTGCCACAAGTCGTAGTCGCCTTGCATCGCCAACCAGCTTTCGGGAGAGCGCCCCAATGTTTTGGATAGACGAAGAGCCATCTCTGGACTTATGCCACTGACCTCGTTCAAAACGCGGTTAACGGTTGATGCTGCAACGTCCAATTTTAGGGAAAGTTCCCTACAGTTAATTTCGTTGGGCGCAAGATAAACCTTTTGAATAAACGCCCCGGGGTGAGGTGGATTACGCATAGCCATTAGTGATAGTCCTCATGATATAAAATATGTGCGCTGCCCTATTTAAGCTCAGGCGTGATACGCCAGTTACCACATCATAATCAGGGTAGCATGATAGCGCGTTGCGCTAAGCGCAACAAGAACCTAACGCCGCATAACCGGCCGCCCACTACGCTACGCGTAGTGGGCGGTTCGAGTTGATGTGATGGCCAGGCGATGTGGGTAACGCTGAGGTTTTGTACACCCCGCCTGTTTGGTTATTTCCGGGCCTGAATCGCTTTGGCAAGAGCAGTAGTTTGTTTAAGCGCACGCTGGAGATAATCGTTAATAGCCTGTTCGGCAGCATTTATCCCTTCCGAAATAAGGTCTCGGGCAAGCTTGTCGTGACCCGTCTTCAATAGACCCGCCAGACCTTCCTCATCTGCAGGCAATTTGTGCGCAAGCAGGTTCACCATAGACCCCAGAATTACGCACCTCATGTCGTGCAGGGGCAGTAAAGAGGGTCCGGCTCGCTTTTCCTGCTTGTCATTCGGGGCGTAGTACTGTGCCTTCAGCAGCCGTGCCAGAGCGGCTGTCTCATCGGTGGCGTTGAGCAAGCCGTCAACGATTTCCGCCAACGCGCCACGCCCCCAAACCCGAGTGACCACATCTTCCGCAACAAGACCGATACGAATAAGCGGATCCCACGGACAAGGGTGCGGTTCCGGCAACTGAAGCTCGGCCATTTCAAAGTCGAAGCGCAACAGCGCCACCTGCAAGAACGGCCAGCAAGAGCGACGATTACGCGGGGCAAGCCAGCGCACGGTGTTAAGGTAGTACGTCTGGATTTTCAGGTACTCCGGTGTCGGGTTACCGGCTATGTACAGACCGGTGCGCGGTATGCCGCTTGTATCAGGTGTCGCCCCCGATCCGTTGAGATTGATGTTGACGAAATGATGCCAAGTCGCATCACACACGACGCGACCCACCTGGGCAGCATCACCGTCATAGGTGGATATGGCACCGAAGCAGCGCGGGTTGACAGGGGGTTTGAGCGTATCGGTGATGAATCGACCTCCAGAAATGGAAACCGCCGCCACCTGCGCAGGAATGCGCGCACCACCTGCGATGGGTGCGGGCCACTCTTCGACACCAGCGAAGCTTCCTGCAGTAGGTGTGGGCGCGAGGCACTCGCTCTCGTGTGGATGGTCGGGCAAGCAATCCACCGCACCGGATGAATGACGCAAGACGGGATGCACGCTCCAGCTTGACGCAATGTTTGTCGGTCCGCCGTTGTAGGTGAACACTGGATAGATGCGCTGCGCGATGGCATCGGCCTGGTCGTCGAACTGCTTGATGTTGTCCGCCCCCGGATTGACCACGGTATCGTGGCGGTTTTGGTCAAACATCGGAATAGTCGCCCAGTTGCGCATTCCGCGTACACGCGGAATATTGGCACCCATACCGGCACCAATCGTTGAATGATCCCCGGTGGCGAATACGCCGCCGCCGGACTGCATGAATTGCGCAATGGTTGTTTGCTCCGATGCGGAAAGGGCCGTGGTGCTGAACCCAAACAGCCAAATCTGGTCGTAGTTGGCCGTCGTCACCGGCGTTGCCAGCGGTGGTGCCGGTGGCGTAGGAGCAAAATTGAAGTTGCCGGCGATAGTCAAATTCGGGCCGCTCCCATTACGATGTGCGGTGGTGACCGTGTGCCCGGCGTTTCTAACAAGGGTCACAAACTCGAAAAGCCCGAACCCACCGGCTCCGAAGTTGAGGCTACTGTCTGTTACCATAAGAATCTTCTGCGGGCACGGAATCCTGAAAATAATTTCCTGAAAAATGTTTCCATGAAATAAATTATGCATTGCTATCTCCTTTTATGCGCTCGTGGAAAGAATAGGCAAGGTGGTCGTGCCCACGAATTCGCGGCCATCTAACGGGGAACTAACCGACGGGTGAAGGCGATGCTTTGCACCGTTTTCACCCGTCGGTGTTGAGCAATTTGTCAGGTGTTAAAAAGTCAATGGGTATGCCCGCCGCGTTCCTTTCTTCCATGCGGTATCCCGGCAGATTGTTCCAGGAATTCTTTAATCTCACCCTTGCCAAGCCTCATCAGATCACATGGAGGATGAAGTGAGGCAAATCTGGAAGTACGGATCATGCAGCACTGTGTTTCGGTAACCTGGTCGTGGGTTCCACCAGGCTGATCGGTCATTACATTGTTAGGGTCAGAAGAATGAGCCCACAGATCGCACAGATGCCCGATTTCTTGAACAACAACAGTGCCATCCCCTTGCGCATCCACCGTAACCCAGTCCGTTCCAGGGTATGCACATCCGCTGGCGGCGGCAATATCTTGCACAAAATAAACCGTGACTATGGAGCAGCAACCGCAACCGTTGCTGGAAAACCAGGTGAAAAACCGCCTGAACATCCCGGAAAATTCGCATGTTGTAGAGGTCAAGAATTCAGGCTTCACTACTACCTCGAGACCACACACCACCAACTCCACATTGCAGCGTCTAAAGATGGCGGCGGCATCACGCATCATGGCGCGAACATCGTTGACAGGAATGGCTGGATTTCCGGCACGGTCCGCAAGAATTTTCACACAGACACCGATAAATTTTCTCGGTTTTATACCGACAAAACACAATAACAATCCGGGTAACCTGACAATCCAGTCGATGACCCAGCAAACCCACTTCAATACATAAATGACATACTCTGTAATAATTTCAACCCATTCAAAAATCGTTTCGATTACATCATGACAAATCCAATTCCAGACAGTCTCAACAACCGTGATTAACTTTGTCACCCATTTACAAAGCTCGCTTAACGGCCAAGGCAGCCAACTGCATACCTTCTCCACAACTTCTTTAATTACGGTTATTATCGAGCTTACCCAGTCGCACACCGTTCTCACAATCTGTCGGGCAACCTGAATCAGCGTCCGAACAAGGGTGACGATCGGTTCTAAAATGGCATTACAAATCATGGTGCTCTCCTTTTTGATTCATCCGGTGAGTGTGTTTCCCCCTAATACAAAGTTGTGACCAAGGATTCGCTGCTATGGGGAGGGCGAGGCGTGGCGCTGTGCGCGCCGACCGCAGAAGATGAATAACGTCATTGAACCAGGCATGTCTGCGTACCCCGGCATGACTCCACGCCAAGCACAACGCCCTGCGCTTGGCTTCGGCCAATTAAGGACGGCGAGCACCAGCGCGAGCAGCAGTACTTGGCAGCTTGCAGAATCCGCCGTCAAACCCGGAGCGAAGCGCCGGGTTTGACGGTCGGTATCCATGCAATTATTATTTCACAAACAGTTGAATCGTTAGCCACAGAATCAGTCGTCAACTGAAAACGACTAATAGGCTTACGGGAGAATCGGAATCAAGACACGCAGATTTATATAAACCATCACCACGGTTACAACGGTAACCAATACCCAAAAGACCGTCTCGATTAATGTTAAGACAAAGCCAAAAATACCAAACAGCTTATCCCACCACGACCCGGACGTGAGTTGGCGCCACACCCATTTCCACTCCCGAACAATTTTCTTTCTCCACCCATTCCAAACAAACACAAGAAAGAGGGCAGACAGGATGCAGACGACCACCCAGCCGAGGATTTCCAGCCCCGTCATGGCGGCTATCGCCGGTGCGGTGCCGCTGATTATGGCCGCAAGAGTTTCCAGGGCGCTACTCTCAGCGCCACTAACGGTGGCCTGATTTCCCCAAAGATGAGACAGAAACCATGCTGAGTAGGCTGCCAGCGTGGCCATTCCAAGAATGCGTACTACCAGCGTTGGGATTACAACCCAAGGCGCTTCACCTTCCACTGCGAGCGGATCTCCTGCGACTTCATTTTTGCCAGTATTGTTAGCCATTGTATTAATCTCCTTATTAAATTAAAGGTCGATTACTGCTTAGCTTGACGTTACAAGTCGGTTTTCGATTCGAGAATCTAGCGCAAAGTTAAGGAACCCCTGACTAAGCCAGAGTTTTCCTAACAGGTTCCGCACCGTTACGGAGGCCCTCTCGAATGCAGGGTTAGGGTGTCAGAGACACCTACATCGCCTGATCCAACCACCACACCGAAAATACACTAGCAGAAACGGCCCGCAACTGACAAGCTATTGCTGCGCATCGCGACCCTTCAGCTGAGTTCAGGGCAAGAATTGAGACCAGTCCTTCCGGGAGTCGCCAAAGGCAAAGAAATGCGGATTGAGCAGTGAATTTTTCGTGTTATAGCGCAAGGGCTGCATCTGCGTGTCCGTGATATACCCCCCAGCCTCCTCGACGATACACTGCGCGGCTGCGGTATCCCACTCACTGGTCGGCCCCAGGCGCGGATAGATATCCGCCTTGCCCTCGGCGATCAGGCACACCTTCAGGGAACTCCCTACGCTGAGTATTTCGTAATTGCCAAGATTGGCGAGAAAGCCATCCAGGCTGGTGCCCCGGTGTGAGCGGCTGCCCATCACCGTGCACACACCTTCGCGCCAGGGACGCACATGGATCGGTACGGCGGATTCATGCGGATTCTGTTTATAGGCACCGTGCCCGGCGGCTGCGTAATAACAAACCCCGCTGACCGGAACATACACGATGCCTAACACCACTCGTTGTTGTTCTATAAGGGCGATGTTGACGGTGAAGTCGCCGTTGCGTTTGACAAACTCGCGCGTGCCGTCGAGCGGGTCAACCAGCCAGTAGCGCTGCCAGGAGGAGCGTTGCGCGAACGGAATGCTCGCGGCCTCTTCGGACAGTACCGGCCATCCGGGCATCAATTTATTCAGCCCCTCCAGAATAGTGTTATGGGCGGCCATGTCCGCCTCGGTGAGCGGCGAGAGATCGTCTTTTTTGCTCACGGAAAAGTCGGTGCAATAGACCTCCATGATCTTCTCGCCCGCTGCCCGTGCGATGTCGATTGCGGGCGCGATCAAGGCGATAAGGTTTTCCGTTTTAAGCGTCATGGATTCAACATGTCCCGTACAATGAATAAAGCGGCGATACTGCGTGCCTCGGTGCAGTCCGCGCAGGCCAGCAGTTCTTTCAGGCGACTCAACTGCCAGGGCACCACTTCGATCTCCTCAGGCTCGTCGCCCGGCTCCCTGCGTATATATAAGTCTTGCGCAAGCACGATATGAGTAATGTGGCTGAGGTAACCGGGGGCGATCGTCAGCGAGGTGATATGGCTAAGCTTATGCGCGGCATAGCCGACCTCTTCCATCATCTCGCGGTTAGCCGCTTCGAGTAAATTTTCGCCCGGCTCGACGCGTCCCTTGGGCAGCGCCAACTCATAGCGACCCACACCGGCGGCATATTCACGAATCAGTAATACAGTATCGGCATCCAGCATGGGCACGACCAGTACCGCGCCGTTCGAGGAGGTACACAGGCGTTCGTAACTTACCTCAACGCCGTTGGAGAAACGCAGGGCTAATTGTTCGACGTGGAAAAGGCGTGTCTGTGCGATGGTCTGGGCGTGCAGCAGTTCCGGTTTTTTGCGCATGGGCACAGTATAGCATCGGGCTGAGTCGGCCACGTCTACCGTTTGAATCAGGGTGCCCGGAAGACTTTGAACTTTTACTCGCCTGCCGATAGACTAGAGGTTCGTGTTGCAATGATCGGTTTAGCCCGCCACTCTAAACTTTCCTTGGGAACCTCTGATTAAGTCAGAGTTTCCCTCACTAATTAAAAGGTTTTCCGATGCAACTGCTTATTGTTGGCGGTGCCGGCTATATCGGCTCGCACATGGTCAAGATGCTGCTCGATTACGGGTACGACGTGGTTACCCTCGACAATCTCTCCACGGGCTACCGCGATGCAGTACTGGGAGGGGAATTCATTTGCGGTGATCTCGCCGACAAACCCCTGCTCGACAAAATTTTCAGTGCGCGGAAATTCGACGGGGTCATGCACTTTGCCTCCTTAATTCAAGTCGGCGAGTCCGTGCTGAAGCCCGGCAAGTATTATAAAAATAATTTCACCAACACCTTGAACCTGCTCGACGCAATGGTCGAACACGGCGCAAACCATTTTATTTTTTCATCCACCGCAGCGATTTTCGGCGAGCCGCAGTACACGCCGCTCGATGAGCAACATCCCAAAAATCCGATCAATCCTTACGGCCGCTCGAAGTGGATGGTCGAGCAGGTGTTAGAGGATTACGATCATGCGCACGGACTCAAGTCTGTCTGTCTGCGCTACTTCAATGCTGCGGGCGCGGACCCTTCCGCCTTGCTCGG
>JAYSPZ010000096.1:0-3082 GCA_043721815.1 Gammaproteobacteria bacterium
GGCTGGCGCACGGGAATACGGTGTTGCAGGGCGAGCTGCTTGACCGGGCCACTCGTGAGCTTACGGCCGCGTCCGGCCGGGCGATCCGGTTGTGTGTACACGGCACAAATTTCATGCGGCGAGCGCAGCAAGGCAAGCAGCGCGTGCGTGGAAAATTGCGGGGTGCCGGCGTAGATGATTCTGAGCGGCTCTTGAGATTTCATAAAGGCTTAACGCAGAGACGCAAGGAAACCACGATATTGTGTAAGGCCGGTTCAACCGGGTTCGTTGGGAGTGTGGTGTTACGGTGCGTTTTACGCTGAGTGCACAAAGCCACCCGCGCAGGAATTAAAGAGCCTGGCGCTGCTGCTTTTCCAGCCGTTTGCGGATGCGCTCCTTTTTCAAGCCGGATAAATAATCCACAAACAATTTGCCATTGAGGTGGTCGATCTCGTGCTGAATACAGATCGCGAGCAGGCCGCTGGCCTCAATTTCGAAGGGCTGGCCCATACGATCCAGGGCGCGTACCCGGAGCTGCTCGGTACGCTCCACACGCTCGAAGATGTCCGGCACCGACAGGCAGCCCTCTTCGGTCTGCACCACAGCCTCCCCGCGATCAAGTATCTCCGGGTTAATCAGGCACAGTGGTTCGTTGTTCTGGAGCGAAACATCGATGACGGCAATGCGCTTGGCGACGTTGACCTGGGTGGCGGCCAGCCCAATGCCGGGCGCGTCATACATCGTTTCAAACATATCATCGAGCAGTGCACGGATGGCATCATCCACCTGGACGACAGGTTGCGCCTTATTGCGCAGGCGCGGGTCGGGGAAGTGCAATATATCGAGTCGGGCCATAAAATCGTGGACAATGCGCAGTGCTAACAGGTTAATATGATATGCAATTATACTGGATTACCGGCATTGCGTGCCAGAAGGCGCGGCCGCGCAAGCTTTGCCTAAGCAGTATCGATTACAGCAGTCGCTATAACGGGGGCAGGGATGCCTTACATTATGAGTACATACGAGGCATCTATGCTCACGAACAGATTTCAATGCGGGCACACTACCGGCACGCGTTTTGATGGATTCATCCCGGGCTTACTGCGCTGGGGTGGCCTCGTCCTGCTGGCTTGCGCCCTCGCCCTCACGAGTGCTGCGGCAGCGACGATTGCGCTCAACCCCAAGCACCCGGATAGCTATGTGGTCGTCAAGGGCGATACGCTGTGGGATATCGCGGGGCGCTTCTTGCGCGAGCCGTGGCGCTGGCCCGAGGTGTGGAAGGGTAATCCGCAGATCAAAAATCCTGATCTTATCTACCCCGGCGATGTGATAACGCTGAGCTACCGCGACGGTGTGCCGGAGTTGAGCCTGGAGCGCGGACACAATGACGCGTTGCCAGACACGTCTTCCGGGAACCGTAACAGTGCGCCGGAATTGAGTCCGGGGCGCGGTGATCGGCGCGGCGCGACCGTGCGGCTGTCACCGCAAGTGCGCTCGGAGCCGTTGGAGCAGGCTATTCCCACGATTCCGCCCGATGCAATTCAGCAATTTCTGACCCAGACGCGTCCGGTTGCATTGGAGGAGATGGAAAATGCGCCTTACGTTGTGGCCAGTGCGGATGAACACCTCATCAGCGGGGCGGGCAGCAAGATTTACGCCCGCGCCATTAATGGCCAGGCTGGAGCGGATGCCCGCGCCAAATCGAAAGTTGTGGCGACCCAGGATACCCCCCCTGCAGCCGCACCGGGCACGCGTTTCGGCATCTTTCGGCTGGGTGATCCTTACTATAATTCAAGCTCACGCACGGAACGAAATAACAAGAAAGACCTCATCGGCTATGAGGGTATCTATGTAGGCGAGGCTCTTCTGGATAGCCTGGGCGACCCGTCTACCTTGCTCGTCACCAGCGCCAGGCGCGAGGTACTGATCGGGGATCGTCTGCTGCACCTTGAAGATCGCACCGTCAATCAGAATTTTATGCCCCATCCTCCGAATAAGCCCATGGAGGGCCGTATCGTCTCGGTGGTGGACGGCGTTACCCGCGTCGGGCAATACCAGGTCGTTGCCCTCAACCTGGGTAACCAGGAGGGTGTCGAGGTCGGTCATGTATTTGCGGTATACCAACAGGGCGACACGGTGCGCGACAGCGTAAGTCCGGGTCGCAACGACACGGTGCAATTGCCGGATGAGCGCGCCGGTATTGTTATGGTGTTCCGCAGCTTTGAGCGCATGAGCTATGCCCTGGTGATGCAGGCCACCGGGTCGCTGCGCCTCTACGATGTCGTGCGGAATCCTTGACGGCTGCAAAAAGATAGATCTTGTCGGCAGCGCGGGAACCCCCGAGTAAATCGGAGGTTCCTTGAATCTTCCCGTCCGAATCTTTACCCTGCCTCCCAATGACTGAACTGCACTACTGGCTTGCCCTGTACCGCGCCCCCGGCGTTGGCTCCACGACCTTTCATGCCCTGCTCGATCAATTCGGCTCGCCACGCGCGGTATTCGAGGCCAAGCAGCAATTAAGCGCTAGTGGTTTTCTCACCAAGCCCACCTTGGATTACCTGCAAGCCCCGGACTGGGCAGCGGTAGAGCAAGACCTTGCCTGGCTGGCGCAGCCCGGACATCATGTGCTTACATTTGCCGATCCCGCTTACCCGCAATTGCTGCGCGAGACGGACGGCGCGCCGCCGCTACTCTTTGTCGTGGGTGATCCGGCGGTATTGTCTACGCCCCAACTGGCCATCGTCGGCAGCCGCAATCCGACCCCCGGCGGGCGCGAGACGGCGCAGGATTTCGCCCGTCACCTGGCCGCTACCGGCCTCACCATAACGAGCGGGCTGGCCCTGGGGATAGATGCCGCGAGTCATCGCGGGGCCCTGGATGGCGGCGGGCTGACTGTTGCCGTGACAGGCACCGGCCTGGATCGAGTATATCCCGCACGCCATCATGAGCTTGCGCATCAGATTGCCGAGCGCGGTGCCTTGGTGTCCGAGTTTGTGCTGGGCACGCCGCCTCTGCCCGATCATTTCCCCCGGCGCAACCGGATTATCAGCGGCTTGTCGCTGGGCACACTGGTGGTCGAGGCGGCACAGCGCAGCGGTTCACT
>JAYSPZ010000097.1:0-2604 GCA_043721815.1 Gammaproteobacteria bacterium
AATTCACCCATCACCCAGTTGGCCGCCAACTTTGACTCACCACCCGAGGCCTGCACGGTAGCCTCAAAATAGTCGGCCAATTCACGGTTCGCGGTCAGCACACCTGCCTCGTACACCGGCAAGACATAATCATTCATAAAGCGCTGCTTCTTTTCATCCGGCAATTCCGGCAGCGTACGCCTGATCTGCTCGATAAATATCTCGTCTAAATCGAGCGGCAACAGGTCGGGGTCGGGAAAATAGCGATAATCGTTGGCCTCTTCCTTGGAACGCATGGGGCGCGTCTCGTCCTTGTCGGCATCGTACAGACGCGTCTCCTGCATCACCGTGCCGCCGCTCTCTAAAAGCTCAATCTGACGCTCGATCTCGTAGTTAATGGCCTTTTCCACGAAGCGGAATGAGTTGATATTTTTCAGTTCGGCACGCGTACCGAGCTTCGCCTGACCCTTGGGCCGCACCGACACATTGGCATCGCAACGGAATGAGCCTTCCTGCATGTTGCCGTCGCAGATTTCCAGATAACGCACCAGCGAGTGGATCTTTTTCATGTAGGCGACCGCCTCTTTGGCGGAGCGCATATCCGGCTCGGATACGATCTCCAGCAGCGGCGTACCGGCGCGATTAAGATCGATGCCGGACAGGCCGCGAAAATCCTCCGCGCCCTCCTGGTGCAACGACTTGCCCGCATCTTCCTCCAGGTGCGCACGCGTGATACCGATAGTCTTTGGCGACTCGCCCTCCGCCTCTATTTCGATATGCCCCATCGCCACGATCGGCAGTTCGTATTGACTGATCTGGTAGCCCTTGGGCAAATCGGGATAAAAATAATTCTTGCGCGCAAAGATCGAGCGGTGCGCGATGCTGGCACCGACGCTTAAACCGAACTTAACGGCCATGGCCACCGCCTCTGCGTTCAACACCGGCAACACGCCGGGCAGGCCGAGATCGACCGCGCAGGCCTGCGTATTCGGCGGCGCGCCATAGGCAGTAGCTGCGCCGGAAAAGATTTTGCTTTTCGTGGCAAGCTGGGCATGCACCTCAAGCCCGATGACAGTTTCCCATTCCATAATTAACCTCTGAATTTATGCAAATCCATCTGGCACACGCTGATGCCAATCCGTGACTTGTTGATACTGATGTGCGACGTTCAATAGCCGCGCCTCGTCAAAATAATTGCCGATGATCTGCAAACCGACCGGGCGTTGGCCCACGAAACCCGCAGGCACGGACAGGGCCGGCAAACCGGCGAGATTCGCGGCGATCGTATAAATATCGGATAGGTACATGGTCACTGGATCGTCGGTCTTCTCGCCAAGATTAAAGGCAGCGGTCGGGGAGGTCGGCCCCATAATAACGTCCACCTCGCTGAAGGCCTTGCGGAAATCATTGCTGATTAAACGGCGTAATTGCTGGGCCTTCAGGTAATAGGCATCGTAATAACCGGCGGACAACACATACGTGCCGATCATGATGCGGCGCTTGACCTCCGCGCCGAAGCCTTCGCCGCGCGAGCGTTTGTACAAATCCTCCAGGTCTTTCGGGTCTTTGCAGCGATAGCCGAAGCGCACACCGTCGAAGCGCGATAAATTAGACGAGCATTCCGCCGGGGCGATTACATAATAAGTGGGCACGGCGAGGTGCGTGTTGGGCAGGCTGATGTCCTGTACGACAGCACCGAGTTTTTGATATTCCTTGATCGCTGCGTCGATCGATTGCGCGACCTGGGGATCGAGACCCGCGCTGAAATATTCCTTGGGCAAACCGATCTTCAAGCCTTGCAGCGAGTCATTCAGTGTCGCGCTGTAATCGGGCACGGGACGGTCTACGCTGGTTGAATCGCGCGTATCGAATCCGGCCATGACTTGCAGCAATAGCGCGGCATCCTCCGCCGTGCGTGTCATCGGCCCGCCCTGGTCGAGGCTGGAGGCAAACGCGATCATGCCGTAGCGCGACACGCGACCGTAGGTCGGTTTGATGCCGGTGATGCCGCACAAGGCGGCGGGCTGACGTATCGAGCCACCGGTATCTGTGCCGGTTGCGGCGGGCGCGAGGCGTGCGGCAACCGCAGCAGCGGAACCGCCGGAGGAGCCGCCGGGCACGGCGGTCAGATCCCACGGATTTTTGACCGGGCCGTAAAAGCTCGTTTCATTGGACGAGCCCATGGCGAACTCATCCATATTGGTCTTGCCGAGCATTACCATGCCGGCCTGCTTGAAGCGCTCCACGGTGGTGGCATCATACGGGGCGATAAAATTATCGAGCATCTTCGAGCCGCACGTGGTCTTTATACCGTTAGTGCAGAAAATATCTTTTTGTGCGAGAGGGATGCCGTTCAGCGGCCCGACGGCACCGGCACTGCGGCGATCATCGGCGGCGCGCGCGGCTGCCATAGCCTGTTCGGCCGTTACCGTGACATAGCAATTGAGATCAGCATTGTGCTGCTCGATACGTGCCAGGTAGGCGCGGGTCAGTTCTTCGCTGGAAAATTCACGTCGCTGCAGGGCGCGCGCTAACTGGGCAACAGTTTGATTGTGCATTCCACCCTCGGAAAAAAGAGTACCGGGACAAGGTACAAGCTAGCAGCAGGATTCTATTTTAGGTCAG
>JAYSPZ010000098.1:0-2321 GCA_043721815.1 Gammaproteobacteria bacterium
TCGGTACGGTCATTGTCGCTCCTTTTGGAAGTAAGGCAGTGTCCTGCCAAATGACCGTTTACACAAACTTTCTTACACCCCCTAAAAAAGGGCTAAATCACTGATCCGTCTAAATACACTCAAATTGTTTTACCTAAAACTAATGGCAGTAACTATGGTTACTCTTTTCTCAACCTCTGCCATGAGACCCCGGAGTAAGGCAGGGACCACCGGGTGGCGGCACTCCCATTCCCGGAATGTCAGTTAATGAGATGGAGTTGTTCGATGAGGGCAAACTAAGAGCGTTAGAAATCGAGGCCACGTGTGACGCTTGCGAAGGTGGGGTATTCAACTCGGCCGGATTGGGCGCACGCTTCAATGGCGATCAATGCATCGTTTGCCATAGCCACCCTCCCCAGCAACGGCCGCACGGCGGGGGATGTGGATCGGGTTGTGTTTACCGTACAACCCTAACAGCCCCGCTCGCTACTTAGCAGCGCGTTTGGAGCGGATGGGTTGATGGTGCTCCATATATTCTCGCAGGGCTTGATTCATGCGTGATTGATATTTGTCGCTGAGTGACCGAAACCAAGTGAGCACATCGGTATCCACGCGCAGGCTGATCGGCTAACTCCAGCCGGTTATGCGGAACGTTAGCCATTTCTTTTTCCGGCCAGAGTGCTACCATTCAGATATGATTGATTGGTCTTCTTGCCCCGATGTTGAGCGCGACCCAGATCGCGTAAGTGGTGCTTGGGTTTTCCGAGGCACACGGGTTCCTGTTGCCGCGCTTTTCGAGAACCTCGAAGAAGATGCCTCCGTTCATCAGTTCATTGAGTGGTTTCCCGGTGTCTCACTACCTCAGGCTCGCCACGTCTTGGAACATGCGGCCAAGTCTACTTTGTTGGCCGTGTAAGTGCGCGTCTTGTTTGACCAAGGAACACCGTTCCACTACGGCAATCTCTCTCGGGACACAGTGTCTCCACCGCTTATGAGCTTGGCTGGGCTACTCTGAAGAATGGCGAATTGTTGCGTTCCGCTGAGGAGCGGGGATTCGAGGTATTTGTTACCACCGACACCAATCTCCAGCACCAACAAAACCTCACTGCCCGACGAATTGCTGTCGTTGTTCTCTCTACAACAAGTTGGCCTCGCATTCGGGTTGTCGTAGAGCATGTTGCAACCGCCATAAATTCAGCATCCGTCGGCAGCTATGCCGAAGTGTCCATCCCGTAAAATGGCTAACCCGTCGTTCGAGAGGGACTCCGTAAAAGCGTTGCTTTTGCTCCTTCTTCATCGGCTTGCGCACCAACTCTTTTAATTCTTGAAGTTCTGACTTAACCAAAGGCTCCCTAAACGCTAAAAGCCTTTTCTAATCTCGTTATCTAACGGACTCACGGCCTGCAATCGCGCACGGTAGGCTTCCGCTGCTTTGACATTCCCGGCTGCGCGTTCCAAATGCCATAAGGCGCGCAAAACTTCCGCATGGTCGGGGCGGATTTTGAGTATGGTTTGCAATGCCTCGCGCTCGTCCATGCCTTGACCCAATGCCTGAGGCAGAGTCGCCAGCATGCTGTCGGCCAGGGCGAAACCGATCCAGCGATCCTGCGGATTCGCCTGGTAGGCCAGGCGCATCAGTCTTGTGCCTTCGTCGCTACCCTGCAAGCTTGCCAGCCAGCCGCGTAGCGCAAGCTCGGTGGCGCTGAACGCCCGCTCGAAATCTGACTGATCGGGTGTGTCAACATTAAGCCCTTGCGCGGCTTGCGCCAAGCTGGGGCGGCTACCCAAAAGTTTTTCTATGAGCAGCGCGAGATTTAAATCACTCCGATAGCGTGCGCGCGGCAGACGAAACTCGATGCGCGGTGCCCATTCATCCTGCACCGCCCCCGCGCTGGGTGGAATCCTGCCCCAGTAACGGCCTAGCCAGGTCCATGTGCCTTCTGTTCCGCTGGCCTCTTGCTGTGCCGCAGGCACTAAACGCCGCAGATTGGCAAGCATGGCCGGCGCACCCAGGAGTTTATCTTTTGGCCCGACCAGCGCCAGGCGGAAGCCGTCCACGAATAGGACGGCCTCGGGAAACACGCGCCGAAAACTGCGCAGCACAATATCCAGCGATTCGACATCGAATTGATTGAGGGCGAGCCATTGCACGAACAGCCCGCCCTTTGCAAGCCGCGCCTGGGCACGCGCGAATTGCTGAACCGATAATAAGGCACTGTGCCCGGCCAGATCGGGATGAAACAGATCGCCAATGATGACATCGTAGGTCTTGGTATCGGCGCGCAAGAAACGCCGCGCGTCGTCGCGTATTATTTTTGTCTGCGGCATGATGTTTTTATTGA
>JAYSPZ010000099.1:0-6467 GCA_043721815.1 Gammaproteobacteria bacterium
AAGGAAGGCTTCAAGGTGATGGTTTACACCAGCGACGACCCGCTCATCGCCAAGCGTCTCGAAGAGATGGGCTGCGTGGCGGTGATGCCACTCGCCGCGCCCATCGGCTCGGGCCTGGGCATCCGCAATCCTTACAATATTCGTCTGATCGTGGAAAATGCACGCGTGCCGATTTTGGTTGATGCCGGCGTGGGCACGGCATCGGATGCCGCAATCGCCATGGAACTCGGTTGCGACGGTGTGTTGATGAACACCGCCATTGCGGGCGCGAATAATCCCGTACTCATGGCCGTGGCGATGCGCAAGGCCGTCGAGGCCGGACGCGCCGCCTTCCGTGCCGGACGCATCCCGCGCAAACAATACGCGAGCGCATCTTCGCCCTTGGACGGAACATTTTTTTGATGATTGGATTTAAACCTAGCGCAAAGACACCAAGACGCAAAGAAAAACTTTGTAACGAACACCACGAAACCATGATTGGTAGCGTGTACCATGCGCACAACTCAGAAAAAACTACCGTGCGCACAGCGCACGCTACAGTCGTTAGTTACAATGATAGAACTCGCTAAATTACCCCGACCCATCCGCAGCTTTGTCTTGCGGCAGGGCCGTATGACCCCGGCACAGCAAACCGCTCTCGGAACTCTCTGGGGGAAATACGGGATTGAAGCGGACACTATCCCGCTCGATCTCGATGCCCTGTTTGGACGCAGCGCACCGCGCATACTCGAAATCGGCTTCGGCATGGGCGGTTCGCTCGCGGAGATGGCCGCAGCGCACCCCGAGCAGGATTATCTTGGCATCGAGGTACACCGTCCCGGCGTTGGAAATCTGCTCAAGTTGATCGCTGCACACCCGCTGAACAATGTGCGCGTAATCAGCGCCGATGCCATAGAGGTGCTGGACAGGCAGATTGCGGATGCGTGTCTGGACGGGGTGTATTTATTCTTCCCCGACCCCTGGCACAAGCGCCGCCATCACAAGCGTCGTATCGTGCAGCCGTCGTTCGTGACGCGCATCGCACAGAAGCTCAAACCCGGTGGTTGTTTCCACCTGGCGACGGATTGGGAGGAGTATGCCGAACAGATGCTGCGCGTGCTGAGCGCCGCGCCCGAGTTCGTCAACACAGCCGGGCCGGGCGAATACGCCCATCGCCCCGCGTATCGCCCGCTGACAAAATTCGAGCGGCGTGGACACGGTCTGGGCCATCGGGTGTGCGATCTGTTGTTTACCCGTTTACCGGCAACCAACCAGGACTCCTAAAACCTTCCGACGAAAATCCGCCAACTTTTTGGCCTTACGGGCTGGCGCAACGCGGTGTAGAATGCGGCGATGCCTGTCAAGGAAACTTCGTCCACACTCGATCCGCACAAGGGCCGCAGCGCGGTTAGCAATGCCGACGGGCGCTATGAATTGCACATGCGCGAGATCATCGAGGCGATGGCTTATAGCGAGGCACGCGCCACGACCCAAATGTCTATCCTTTCCACCCCCGCCTTACGCAACACCTTCGCCACCTCTTCCAGCGTGTGCCCGGTGGTCATGACATCATCGATAATGGCAATGTGACGCACTCGCACAGGCTTCACCACAGCGAATGCCCCTTTTACATTGGCGTGTTTTTCCTTGGCAGGCAGCAAGGATTGCGCAGCGGTTGCGCGGCTGCGTACACAACTTTGATAGTCGATAGGGATGCCGAGGCTTTGCGCCAGGGGGCGTGCAATTTCCAAAGCCTGATTAAAGCCGCGCGTGCGCAACCGGGAACGATGTAGCGGAACCGGGATAATCAATTCCGGCAGCGCCCGCTTTTGTTGCGCCAATTGTGCGACCATAAGATCACCGAACAGGCGTGCAAGATTGAGCTTGGCATTGAATTTGAACCGCTGAATGAGCCGGTCGATCGGATGAGCATAGTGGAATAGACCAAGGGCATGGTCGTACGCAGGGGCTTCCTGCTGACAGTTCCCGCACAAGGCCCCGGATTGCACCGGAAGAGGCAAGGCGCAGCGCGTACACGCCAGGGTGTTATACGGGAGGTCGAGCTGACAGGCCGCGCATAGATCGCGGCCATCCGCACCGCACTTGCCACACAGCACACAGGCGGCCGGGAACAGCCAGTGTTCGACGTGTCCTTGTATATTTTTTATAGAGGGCTTCATCCTGCGCACCACCGATTGACACCCTTTGCCAAGCGGCTATGATGATCCAAGTGTCCTCTGACTTAATCAGGGGTTCCCTAACATCGAAAAGATGGAGCCAATAATGGATTTTAGCATCGAACACAAGCTTAACAACAAGGTAAATAGGGTATGAATTCCTGTGTAGCGCAGGAGGCGGTAGCGGATATTTCATCCGCTGCGCCGCTTCCGAAAAAAAGCGTCAGTGTGGCCGCCGTCGAAGCGCTACTCAACCTGCCGTTCAGCGACCTCCTATTCCGTGCGCAGAGTGTGCATCGTGAACATTTCGACCCGAATGAAGTGCAGCTTTCTACCCTGCTGTCGATCAAGACCGGGGGCTGCCCGGAAGATTGCGGCTATTGCCCGCAGGCGGCGCGTTATCACACCGGCGTGGAAAATGAAGCGCTGCTGCCGATCGATGCCGTGATCGAGGCCGCGCGCGCAGCAAAGGCTAACGGTGCGACGCGCTTTTGCATGGGTGCTGCCTGGCGCGGGCCGAAACAGAAAGACCTTGAGCCCGTCATCGACATGATCAAGGCCGTGCGCGATTTAGGGCTGGAAACCTGCGCCACGCTGGGCATGTTGCGCGACGGTCAGGCCGAGCAATTAAAACAGGCCGGGCTGGATTACTACAACCACAACCTCGACACCGCGCCGGAATTTTACGGCGAGATCATCAGCACGCGCGACTATCAGGATCGCCTCGATACGCTGGACAAGGTACGCAATGCCGGCATGAACGTGTGCTGCGGCGGCATCGTCGGTATGGGTGAATCGCGCCACGGTCGTGCCGCACTCATCGCGCAACTGGCCAACCTTGATCCGCAACCCGAAAGCGTGCCGATCAATAATCTCGTGCGGGTCGAAGGCACGCCGCTCTATGGTACAGAGGCGCTCGACCCGCTGGAATTTGTGCGCACCATCGCCGCTGCACGCATCACTATGCCCAAGAGTCGCGTGCGCCTCTCCGCCGGGCGACAAGATATGTCCGAAGCCGTACAGGCGCTTTGTTTTCTCGCTGGGGCGAATTCGATTTTTTACGGCGACAAGCTGCTTACCACGGGAAATCCTGAGGCCGTGCAGGATAAGATACTGTTGGAGAAGCTGGGTATAAATATCAACTAATTTTTAGTTTTGTATTGATTCGCTGCGCTCACATCGGACACACAAATCGGCATGAATGAGCAACTTTCCGATCAATTAGAACACTACCGGGCACAGCAGCTCTATCGTGCGCGGCGCATCGTTGAAGGTCCGCAAGGCGCGGAAATTGTTATGGGCGGGCGACCCGTGCTGTGCTTTTGCAGTAACGATTATCTGGGCCTGGCTAACCACCCGCTGGTGGTCGAGGCCTTACGCCAGGGTGCCCTCGATTACGGTGCAGGCAGCGGCGCGGCCCATCTTATTTGCGGACATCAAACACCTCATCACGAACTCGAAGAAGAATTGGCGGCCTTTACCCACCGGCCGCGTGCATTGTTATTTTCCACCGGCTACATGGCCAACCTGGGTGTCATCAGTGCGCTCGCACAGGCCGTGCATGTGATACATGAAGATCGCTTCAACCATGCCTCGCTGCTCGATGCCGCCCTGTTGTCCGGTGCGCGACTTAAACGCTATCCGCACGGCGATATGGCTACACTCGAAAAAAGTTTGGCCGCCGATGCCGAACACGGCAAGATCGCGCTCATCGCCAGCGACGGTGTATTCAGCATGGACGGCGACCTTGCGCCCGCGCCCGAGCTGGCCGAGCTGGCACGTCGTTATGCGGCTTGGTTGGTGATTGATGACGCGCACGGTTTTGGCGTTTTAGGCGAAAACGGCGGCGGCATACTCGAACACTACGGTATGTTAGGCGAGCGCGGTGGGGCGCACGCCCTCATCGGTACCCTGGGCAAGGCCTTCGGTAGCTTCGGTGCCTTCGTGGCAGGCAGCAAAGAACTTATCGAAATGCTCATACAGCAGGCGCGTAGCTACATCTATACCACTGCGCTGCCCCCGGCCCTGGCGGAGGCGACGCGCGCCAGTCTGCGTATAGTGCAAAACGAGGGCTGGCGGCGCGAACATCTGCACAAATTGATCGCCCGTTTCCGCGCCGGTGCCCAACTCCTGAAGTTGCCCTTAATAAGCTCTGCCACGCCGATTCAACCCTTGCTTGCCGGAAGCAACGAAACGGCCATGGCCTGGAGCGACGCATTACTGACGCGTGGCATACTCGTGACGGCGATTCGCTCTCCCAGTGTGCCACGCGGCAGCGAACGCCTGCGTATCACGCTATCCGCCGCGCACAGCGAGGCGCAGGTTGACCGTCTGCTGGAAACCTTGGCCATCGTGTGTGCTAATTCCTTGCAGTGAAATTAAATTCACAAACGTACGGTAACGGGCAGGACGTTGTGCTTCTGCACGGCTGGGGCCTGTCGGCAGCGGTGTGGGAAGAAACGGCGCAGACCTTAGCGCAAAATTTCCGCGTCACACTTGTTGATCTGCCCGGCTACGGACAAAGTCCCTTGCCCGGCAGCGCATATACCTTGGAGGCCTTGGCCGATCGGGTATTGGCCGCCGCGCCGTCACAAGCGATCTGGGTGGGTTGGTCTTTGGGCGGTATGGTTGCGATGCAGGCCGCACTGCGTCAGCCACAGCGTATCGTAGGTCTGGTGTTGGTCGCGTCCACACCACGATTTGTGCAAGGCTCGGATTGGCGGCACGCCGTTGAAATCAGCGTGCTGGATACCTTTGCGCAAGAGTTAAAGAGTAATTACCGCGCCACGGTCATGCGCTTTCTGGCCCTGCAGGTACGCGGCAGCGAGTACGCGCAAAATACCATCCGCAAATTAAGCGCACGCCTGTTCGACTACAGTGCGCCTTTGCCGGAGGCGCTCCACGGCGGACTCGCCCTGCTGCGCGATACCGACCTGCGCACGGAACTAGCGCATATTTCTTGCCCCGCGCTCGTCATCGCCGGTACCCACGACACACTGATCCCACTGGCCACAGCGGAAACGCTTGTGCTAATGTTGAAGTCAGCGCGTCTGCGCATCATCCACGGCGCGGGGCACGCGCCGCTACTCTCTCATCCGCAGGAATTTTTGCAGGCCGTAACCGAATTTATCGATGAACAATCCACAACAGATAACTGCTCAGGAGCCGCATCGGCTCGATAAAACTTTATTGCGCCGCGCCTTCGAGCGTGCCGCGCAAGGTTACGATGAGGCGGCGATTTTGCAGCGTGAGGTCGGCGCACGCATGCTCGAACGCCTTGATCTGATGCGTCTGTCTCCCGCAATAATTCTCGACATTGGTGCCGGCACCGGGCACGCCAGCGTGGCGCTGGCACGGCGCTATAAAACAGCACGCGTGATTGCCATCGACCTCGCCATGCCCATGCTCAAACAGGCCCGGACGCATGTGCCGCGATTCGATAAATGGCTGGGCGGGCGTCAAACCTTCGTGTGCGCCGATGCCGAGCGGTTGCCCTTGCTCGGCGCAAGCGCCGACATGATCTTTTCCAATCTCACCCTGCAATGGTGCGACGATCTTGATTTGATCTTCAACGAATTCCGGCGCGTGCTCAAGCCCGGCGGCCTGTTGATGTTCTCGACCTTCGGTCCCGACACGCTGAAAGAGTTGCGCCGCAGTTGGTCACAGGTGGATGACTTCAGCCACATCAACACCTTCATCGACATGCACGATGTCGGCGATGCGCTGCTGCGCACCCATTTCGCCGCGCCGGTGATGGACGTGGAAAATTTCACGCTGACCTATGACAGTGTGCTTAAACTCATGCGCGATTTGAAGGCAATCGGTGCCCATAACGTGACGGCCGGACGTAATACTACGCTGACCGGCAAAGATCATCTCAAGGCCATGATTGATGCCTACGAAGGCTATCGCAAAGACGGCTTATTGCCCGCCAGTTACGAGGTGGTTTACGGCCATGCCTGGGTACCGGAACGCGACGAGGCCGCCAATAAAGAACCCGGGGTCACGCGCATACCGATTACCCAAATACGCCGCCCGGGAAACTAGAATGGCCACACGCGGTTTCTTCGTCACCGGTACCGACACCGCTGTCGGCAAGACCTGGGTTGCTGCGAGTTTGCTCAGCGCCTTGAGTGAACGCGGATATATTACCGCCGCCATGAAGCCCATCGCTAGCGGCTGCACGCAAACGCCCAGCGGCTTGCGCAATGACGATGCCTTATTACTGATGCACCATGCCTCGCTGACGCTGCCGTATGAACAGGTTAATCCCTACGCCTTTGTCGAGCCGGTGGCCCCGCACATCGCCGC
>JAYSPZ010000100.1:0-18018 GCA_043721815.1 Gammaproteobacteria bacterium
GATAGAAACAATGTCTCATCGCCGGCGCTGCTGAGCCAGATTGATACCACGACCTGGGCCTTGTTCCCGTATACCCCGACGAACCAGACCTTCTTGTCGGCCAGTATCAATGTTCTGCATGTGGTGCCCACCAAGACGGTCACTGAGACGATCAATGGTACGCCAACCCAGGTGACCTATCAGATCAGGGATGCTGTCGGAAAAGTACTGCCTACCAACACAATGTCCGCAGACGGGCAGTACACCTACGGCTTTAAGATATTGTAAGTAGCCTCATCAGCGTTATGTTGGTACGGAGGGGAGGCTTTGGCCTCCCCTCTTTTTTGTCAAAAGTAGTGGCGAGTGGCACGGAAAATAAAAATCGGCCATACTTGGTTTTAGGGGTAGTCAGCAACTCGATACTCGTTTAGGAGCCTATTAGTGAACCCTCTTGTTCTGTTGTATCGTATCTTCTTGATGAGTGTTACCGCGTTCCTATTCAGTACCTTCGCAGCCGCAGCAGAATCCAAAAATATCGTTGCTTATATAGCCAATGCGGGCAATAACAATGTCCAGATTTTGGATGTGCAGAGTGGGGCAACGCTTAATAAAATCTATGCAGGTGCTGGGCCTTGGCGCGTTACCCTGACGCCCGACGGAAAACGCCTCCTTATTCAGAATTGGTATGCGGAAACCACGGCTGTGGTCGAACTGGCCACCAATAAGATTGAAACCGTTTTACCGGTGCGCGGTCCGCTGGTGTTCGACCCCGCAGGTAAGCAGTTGCTGGCCTATTCCTGGCCAGCCACGCAACTTCAGAGCTATGATGCCAAGACCTTCCAGGCACTAAAGCACCGTGGCACGGAAGATAAGTCTGTGTACGACATGGTGTTTTGGAATGGTCAGCTTGCCAAAGGGCAGTATGACCCGGTAGCCAAGACGCGCCGACAAGTTTTCGACAATGTGTTAACCGCCGAGCTGGCGAGTGATAAAGCACTTTCATCCGCCACTCCGTCGGGAACCAGCCCGGCCAAGCTGGTGGTCGATCCCACGGGCGATTTTCTGCTCACTGCCAATTTTGACGATCACACCGTTTCCATTCTGAATAACCTGGGTGACGGACGGCGTATCAGCCTCGCCCCCGGCCCGCGCGACATCGTCTTCAACAAAGATGGCAAGCAGATGATCGTCATTGCCTGGGGTCGACAATCCACGGACAGCGATATCTTCACCCTGGACACCGACTTCAAGGGGCGCCCTTGGCCGAAGATCACCGCCCATAATACCCGGCACATGAACGGCGGTTTTGTCGATGCTGAAGTGGGGCCGGATGGCCTGTTATACATCCTTGATCGCCCTGGTAAACGACTATTGGTTGTTGATCCCGATACCCTGGAAGATGTTAAGAGTATTCCAACGGGTGACGAACCGGCCTCTTTTGTGTTGCGTCAAATCTCAAGCGCCGAGCATAAGAAAATAGCGCAGAAAACGGACAGTCGAAAACTGCTGGAAAGTATTTTTACCAAGTTCAAGCAAAACACCAGGTCGTTTAAGGATGTAGCCTTCACGGAGGCGATGACCCATGGAGTAGTTGATGAGGGCGCAAAAAAGGCCAAGAACGACAAGGCTAAAAAAGACCTAAAAGATGGCGCGAAAGAGAGCAAAGACAAAGGCACCGCTAAGCCCAAGCTGGCTAACAGCATAGTAAATACGCAAATGTTGCTACCCGATGCCACCCGCCAGGAGACAGAGGGTGGTTTGGTGCGTTTGGCGCAAGGTGGCCGCAGTATCGCGGTGACTAAGGAGGGTCGTTACGCTGATACGCCGCGTCAAGAACTATCGCACGTGCTCTATGCCTTGCCCGGCCTCGCAGTGGATGAAATCATCCGCCAACTGGCCGGCGATGTGCCCGGTAGCCCATTTATGCGCAACGGCATCGCAGTCGATATCGTGAATACGGTGGAAGAGGGAGGCCACACGTTTTATGCCATCGGCACCGGCAAGCGCGGTGATCTGGTTTCCCAACTCTGGATTAGCGCAGAGGATAGTCTGCCGGTGGATCTGGTGGAGCAATATCCCGTTATGCGCTCAAAGAATCCGCACGGCGGCGAGGAGCAAAAAGGCTTTCAGGGCATTACCGAAACCAAGCTCAATTACCGCAAGATTGACGGGCGGCTACTGCCGGTGGAACTTGATCGTTATATCGATGGTGAGCAAATCGGTGTGGTCTCTATTTCCAATATTCAATTCGATCAGAACCCTGCGCCTGCGTTATTTAACTTGGCTACCCTGGGCGGTGTCGCCAAGCCTATGCAAAAACAACCGGAATCGGATAAGACCCCCTCTGCCGGACCGGGTCTGGCCGTGGTGGGACAGGGTAATGATCATATGGATTCCCCGCTGGCAGGCCGCAAAGCCTACAACACCAGCCCGCCGACATCAGGCCCGCATACGCCCTATCTGGCAGACTGGGGCGTACATAAAATACCTGTGCCACAAGAGATACAGACGCACAACCTGGAAGATGGCGGGGTGATGGTGCAGTATAACTGCGATAAACCCTGCGATGAATTGGTGAAGCAGTTAGAGGCACTCACCACCAAGTACGACAGGCTGATAGTCGCACCTTATCCGTTAATGACGGCCAAGATTGCGCTGACGGCCTGGCAACGAATTGAAATTCTCGATGCCTTTGACGAGAGGCGTATGGCCGCCTTTATTGAGGCCTATATTGGCAAAGACCATCATTTGCCCGGTGGTGAGCCTGTGGATGACGGTTCCGATCCATTTGCCTTGCCGCCCATGCATCCGCAGATCAAGCAGGATCCTGCAATGGGCGCTCACTAATGGTTGGCACGCGGTCAGTTCTTTTTTGCCTGCTCAGCCTGACTATTTTTATCCAGGCCTGTAATGAAGACGACAAGGCTGCGTCCGGGAAGGCGGTGACGCTGGAAGCCCGGCAAGCTAAGGTCACGGTGCCGGAAAACACGCCCGCCATGTCGGCACAACATAAATTGCCACCTCGCCATCCGGCGATGGATACGCAAGGTGCGCTCCCCGCCAGTCCCTTAGAGGCCATGCGCATACTTAAGATACGGCTTGATCGCAACCCGAAGGATGTTGATTCGCTCATTTCGTTTGGCAACGCCCATATGATGATCGAGCGATTTGCCGATGCCGCGAAACTCTATGAGCGCGCGCTAGCGATCAATCCCAAGGATCTGGATGTGCGCGCCAATCTGGCGACGGCTTACAAGTACACTGATAAAACCGACCAGGCCATTGCCGAATTAAAGAAAAATCTGGCCGCAGATCCCCGGCACGGAGCTTCCTTGTACAACCTGGGATTTATCTACTATTTCGATAAAAAAGATATGCAATCGGCCTTGCCCTTATGGAAACAATGGCTCGTACAATATCCCAATATTCCAGAGGCGGATGAGATCAGAGGATATGTGGCCCAAATTGAAGGTACGCCAGCGCAACCTGCCGTCGAAAGGAAAGCTCCGCAGAAAGGCGCTTAATCCTGCCCTCACTGCCCGTACTTGTTTCCTGTACCTTGTCGTTATATGAAAACCTCCCTTACCGATACCATTAAAAACACCTCAGCCGGACAAGAGGCCGACAGCATCCTGCGTAGTTGCGTGCATTGTGGTTTTTGTAACGCCACCTGTCCGACCTATCAATTGCTGGGCGACGAACTCGACGGTCCGCGCGGACGCATCTATTTAATCAAACAAGTATTGGAGGGGCATGCACCAACGGCAAAGACCCAACTGCATCTGGATCGCTGTCTTACATGCCGTGCCTGCGAACCGGCCTGTCCGTCTGGCGTACGTTACGGGCGCTTGCTTGACATCGGGCGCGAGCTGGTCGATGAGTGGGTTGCACGTAGCCCGCTGGATCATGTTAAGCGCATGCTGTTGCGCACCATAATTCCGCACCCCGCACGTTTTACGCCGCTACTGCGCATTGGCCGGGCGCTGCGCAACTTTTTACCGCGTCGACTGAGACATAGCGTACCTGAGGCGCACCAAGAGGGGCGCTGGCCACAAGCCCGGCATACGCGTGTCATGTTGGTGCTCGCTGGATGTGCGCAATCTTCTATCGCGCCGCATATTAATGCCGCCGCCGCACGCGTTCTGGACAAGCTGGGTATTAGCCTGCATCCGCTTCATAATGCCGGCTGCTGCGGTGCCTTAAGCCAACATCTGGACGCGTACGAAGAGGCCCGTGCGTTTGCGCGCCGTAATATTGATGCCTGGTGGCCGGCCATCGCGGCCGGTGCCGAGGCCATCGTGATGACCGCGAGCGGCTGCGGCGTATTCGTCAAGGATTATGGGCATTTGCTGCGCGACGATGTGCGCTACGCGGACAAGGCGGCACGCGTTGCGCTCTTGACCAAGGATCTTGGTGAAATCTTGATTGATGCCGATGTCCTTGCGGGCATGGTTATGGATGCGAAGGGGAAAAAAATAGCCTTTCATTCACCGTGTACCTTGCAGCACGGTCAGCGCCTGAATGGCATCGTCGAAACAGTGCTAACACGAATAGGCTTCCAATTGACGGCGGTGCCCGACGCGCATCTATGCTGCGGCTCGGCCGGGACCTATTCGCTATTGCAGCGGGATTTGGCACAACGTCTGCTGGAAAATAAACTGGAGGCATTGCAATCAGGTCTGCCCGAGGTAATCCTGACGGCAAATATCGGCTGTCTTACGCACATGCAGTCCAAGGCCAGTGTACCCGTGCGCCACTGGATAGAGGCGGTGGCTGAGGTGATGGACATTTAACTATAAGTAGTGAGTAGCGTGCGCACAGCGCACGCTACCGTTTACCCAGCCTCGACCAGTTTGCTCACTCCGATGCGTGTGCCGAACCATTTATTATTGTCGGGATCGACACCGATAGAGTAAACGAACTCGTCGATCAGCCCGTCCTTGGGCGTGTAATTCTTCCACTGTTTTCCATCGTAGCGGCTCACACCCTTATTGGTTCCTGCCCACAGCACACCGCTTTTATCAACGGCCAGTGAGAATACAAAGTTGCCGGCGAGTCCATCTGCCATGGTGTAGGTTTTCCAGGTTTTGCCGTCAAAACGCGACAGGCCGCTGCCCCAAGTGCCGAACCATTTATTATCGTCATGATCGACAGTGATCGACATGACGTAGTTCGGGTTGCTGGCGAGATTATTTTTATTCGGGTCGGCATGATGGCTAGCCGGTGCGGGTTGATGCGGATTGCCGGGGATAGCTTCTTTGAGTTCGGCGCCCAGCCCGTCCTTGTGCGTATAACTCTTCCACTCCTTGCCGTCGTAGCGCGTAACGCCGCCCTCGGTACCAAACCAGTAAACCCCCGCCTTGTCGATGCTCAGGGCGTAAACCCATTTGTCGGCTAAACCTTCGGCCACGTGATAGGTCTTGAAGGTATTGTCGCTACTATTAAATTCGCTTGCGCCCTTCCAGGTGGCGACCCACATCGTCTTGTTTTTGTCGAAGGCGATGTCGTATACCCACATATCGCCCAGGCCCTGTCCATCGTTATAAGAACTCCAGGCATTGGCCTTATCCGCTACGCCAAAACCTTCGGGGGTGTAATTCGTCCATTGCTTGCCATCGAATTTGCTAAGCCCGCCGCCATAGGTACCCAGCCACTTCGTGCCGTCCGGCGCGATGGCGATCTTATAGACACCGGGACTCATGAATCCGCCGCTGGTATTTTGTACGGTGTATAACTGGTGATCTTTGGTGGTGCGTAAATCGTGACGTATCACGCCGCCATACAGACCCAGCCATAAATAATGGTCTTCAAAGGCGATACTCATGACCTTGGCGCGGGTAAGCACATTCTCCCACTGGGGAAGACCTGGAACGGTTGCCGCTTTATCCGCTACGGCGCTGGTCGCCTTGGCCTCCGGCGCGGCGAGTGCTGAGCCGCTTAGGGCGCAGACGAGTACGGCGTACAAAAAGCGGGATGGTAAGGCTGGATTCATCGCTAACACCTCGGCAAAGTAAAGAGTACATCAAGGCCAGTGAGCGCCAAGGGGCACCCAGCGTTCATGGTCGATAAGCAGACTACAAGGTTTGAGCACCGGAAACCATAGTAAGCTGTGCCCAAACTTACAGCCTAAGACTCGGTAAACAAACTATGGGCCGCTGAAAATCGCCGGGTCTTATGCTAAAATCAAACGATTTAGGAATTCGTTTGCGAGTGCATGTGGTCCAGGTCCGGTTGCCGTGCGGACTGAGTCCGAATTCGAGCAAGCCGCGCGAGCCAGTGTTACGATTTTACCCAGAGAAACTCACATAAGCTCACTTTTTAACCAGCAAAGCCTGGTCACGCCAAATGCCTCTTTGGAGGCGCTCGGGCTGGAATGTATACGCGGCAATCGTCTGCTGTTCAGCGATTTGAATTTGTCGCTGCAATCAGGTCAAATCCTGCATGTGGAGGGGCCGAACGGCTCCGGCAAGACCAGTTTATTGCGCATTTTATGCGGGCTTAGCGCACCTGCGCAGGGCGAGGTGCGCTGGCAGGGACAGGCTATCCATAAGGTGCGCACGGCATTCCTGTCCGAGGTCGCCTATATCGGACATAATCACGGGGTCAAGGGCGACCTGACACCACTGGAAAACCTGCAAATCGCCCGTAGCCTCGGCCGACCCAATGTAAAGATTACCCTCGATGAAGCCTTGGAGAGGGTGGGGCTGGGGGATTTTTACGACCTGCCGACGCGCACTCTTTCCGCAGGGCAGAGACGGCGCGTGGCGCTGAGTCGATTGCTGGTCACGCAGGCCCAACTTTGGGTATTGGATGAACCTCTGGCCGCTTTAGACATCAAAGGCACAGGGCTGGTAGAAGCGATGCTTGCAGAGCATCTCTTGCATGGCGGGATGGTCGTAGTGACCACACATCACCCCTTACTTGTGGAGCATGGCCAAATGACACGCCTGAGTCTAAGTTGATATGAGTGATGCCGGTCTGCTCAAGATTTTCAGCGTCATTCTGAAACGCGATCTTACCCTCGCCTTGCGTCGCCGTGCGCAAATCACGAATCCCTTGATGTTTTTTGTCATCGTAATCACGCTTTTCCCCCTGGGCCTCGGGCCGGAACCGAATCTATTGCAGGCCATGGCACCCGGCATTATCTGGGTAGCGGCACTGCTGGCGGCCATGCTATCGCTGGATGCCTTATTTCACTCGGATTTTGAAGACGGCTCGCTGGAACAGTTATTGATGTTGCCGCATCCGCTGTCGGTGACGATCCTCGCCAAGGTGGTGGCGCATTGGTTGCTGACGGGTTTGCCCTTGCTGATCCTGGCACCGCTGCTCGCCGTATTATTGCGTATGCCGACGGACGCAATTCAGGTTTTAATGCTCACCCTGTTGCTCGGCACGCCCATACTGAGTTTGATCGGTGCCATCGGCGTGGCCCTGACCGTGGGGCTACGGCGCGGCGGTGTGCTATTGTCCTTGCTGGTTTTGCCGCTCTATATCCCGGTGCTGATCTTCGCTACGGGGGCGGTCGATGGTGTTACATCGGGTATTTCGATAACGCCTCATCTGTCTATCCTGGGTGCCTTGCTCGCGCTTACCTTGAGCCTTTCCCCGCTGGCGACATCTGCGGCCTTGCGTATCAGTGTGGAGTAATCAGTAATGTGGCTCTGGTTTCATAAGCTCGGTTCGCCCAGATATTTTTGGGCCATCTCGGCACGCCTCATTCCGTGGCTGGGCGGCATCACCGGCGTGTTGCTCATGGTCGGGCTTTATATGGCGCTGTTCGTAGCGCCCCCGGATTACCAACAGGGCGAGTCGTACCGCATCCTGTTTATTCATGTGCCCAGCGCCTGGAACTCCATGTTTATTTATCTGGTAATGGCACTCTCGGCGGCCATCGGTTTAGTCTGGAAGATGAAGATCGCGGATAGCATTGCCGCAGCCTCCGCCCCGATCGGCGCTTCGTTTACCGTTCTGACCCTGGTGACCGGCTCGCTGTGGGGCAAGCCGATGTGGGGCGCATGGTGGGTGTGGGACGCGCGTCTGACCTCGGAACTCATTTTGCTATTTTTGTATCTGGGTTATATGGCCCTGCAATCCGCCTTCGAAGATCGCCGCACCGCATCGCGCGCCAGTGCGGTGCTGGCCATCGTGGGTGCCGTTAACGTGCCAATCATTTATTATTCCGTGATTTGGTGGAACACCTTGCATCAACCGCCGTCGTTGACTATGGGGAACTCCTCCATCGTAGGTAGCATGCTGATTCCGCTGCTGCTGCTGGCGGTGGCCTTCAAGCTCTTTTACCTTACCGTACTCATGATACGCACACGCTGCGAGGTGCTGGAGCGGGAACGCAACAGCGCATGGGTGCAAGAACTGGCTCAGGAATCCATGGGACGCGCACAGGCACCCTCCTTGGCCGGTAACCGTACTGCAGGAGCAGAATCGAATGAGTGATTTTTTTCACATGGGCGGCTACGCCTTTTATGTTTGGGGTTCGTACGCGCTCACCTTTATAGTCCTGGCGTTGAATCTGTTCATACCCTTGCGGCGCGAACAAAAACTATTGCGCGAGATCGGGCGGCGCGCCCTGCGCCAAAAGAGGATGCCCACATGACCTTACGCAGGCAACGCCTGATGTTGGTACTGCTCGCGCTGCTCGGGATTGGCATCGCCGTGGGCCTGAGCCTGAATGCCTTTCGGGACAACATCGTATTTTTCTTCAGCCCGACTCAGGTGCTGGCCTCCGAGGCACCGCAGGATCGTACCTTCCGCTTGGGTGGATTGGTGGAGGAGGGTAGCCTCAAGCGTGAGGATGATGGCTTGACGGTACATTTCGTGGTAACCGATACGGCGAAAAATATCCCGGTCACCTACAAGGGTATACTCCCGGATTTATTCCGTGAGGGGCAGGGCGTGGTTGCGCAGGGGCGCCTGGGTGACGGTGGTACGTTCATGGCCAGTGAGGTACTCGCGAAGCACGATGAGAATTACATGCCGCCGGAAGTCGCCGACGCGCTCAAGAAAGGCAAGGCGATGAATTCCGCCTCGCTGCAAGCTAAATAAACCGGAGATATTTTCGATGATCCCTGAACTTGGTCACCTGGCACTGGTTATCGCCTTATGTATTACCCTGGTGCAAAGCATCCTGCCCTTGGTGGGCGCGGCACGCGGCATTACCCCGTGGATGGCAGTGGCGCGTCCGGCGGCGCAAGGGCAGTTTGTATTTCTGGCGATCGCCATGGCCTGTCTCTTGTACGCGTTCATCGTCAACGATTTTTCCGTGCAGTATGTGGCCAGTAACTCCAATTCTCTCTTGCCGGTGGAATACCGCATAGCGGCGCTATGGGGCGCGCACGAGGGATCGCTACTGCTATGGGCCTTCATCCTCAGCGTATGGACGCTGGCCGTAGCGATATTCAGCCGCAGCCTGCCGGATGCCTTCGTGGCACGCGTGCTGGGTGTAATGGGCCTGGTAAGCATCGGCTTCCTGTTATTCCTGCTGCTGACCTCGAATCCCTTCGCGCGTCTGTTTCCGGCCGCCATGGAGGGTCGTGACCTGAATCCCTTGTTACAGGATCTCGGCCTCATCATCCATCCGCCCATGCTGTACATGGGTTATGTCGGGTTTTCCGTAGCCTTCAGCTTTGCCATCGCAGCGCTCCTGGGCGGACACCTGGACGGGGCCTGGGCGCGCTGGTCACGCCCGTGGACGACGGTGGCCTGGACCTTCCTGACCTTGGGCATCACCTTGGGTAGTTGGTGGGCCTATTACGAACTGGGCTGGGGCGGCTGGTGGTTCTGGGATCCGGTCGAGAATGCCTCATTCATGCCGTGGGTGGTCGGCACGGCGCTGATTCATTCCCTGGCAGTTACCGAAAAACGCGGAGGCTTTAAGGCGTGGACCGTACTGCTCGCGATACTTGCCTTCTCGCTATCGCTGCTCGGTACCTTCCTGGTGCGATCTGGCGTATTGACCTCGGTGCATGCCTTTGCCACTGATCCGGCACGCGGCATGTTTATTCTGATATTTCTCGGTATCGTGGTGGGTGGTTCCTTGCTGCTCTATGCCTGGCGTGCGCCGCGCGTGGGCTTGGGCGGATCCTTCGGGCTGTTCTCGCGCGAAAGCCTGCTGCTCGGCAACAATGTGTTATTCATCGTCGCGGCCTTCAGCATCTTGCTGGGCACCTTGTATCCGCTGCTCCTGGATGCCCTGAATCTGGGCAAGATTTCGGTCGGCCCGCCGTACTTCAGTACCGTGTTTGTGCCCCTGATGATCCCCGTCGTTTTGCTTATGGGCATCGGGCCGGTTGCGCGCTGGAAACAAGCGAGCGTGCCGGAGCTGGCCGTGCGCCTGCGCTGGGCCTTTGTGGCGAGTATCATCACTGCCCTGCTGGTGCCGCTGGTATTGGGCAAGTGGTCGCTGATGACCTCGGTCGGTTTGTTTATGGCGGCGTGGATCATAGCGACCTCTTTTGAAAACCTGCACAGCAAGGTCATGCGTAATGGCCTGGCGGGCGCAAAGGCGGTGCTGCTCTCGCTGCCGCGCGGCTTCTACGGGATGTTTTTCGCGCACCTGGGCGTTGCGGTATTTGCGCTCGGCGTTACCATTTCCGGCGGGTTCAGTTCCGAAAAGGAACTGCGTATGGAGCCGGGTGACAGCGTTGAAGTGAGCGGTTATGACTTCCGTTTTGACGGTGCCACCGAAGTGGCGGGGCCGAATTATCAAGGGGTGGAGGGCGTGGTGCAGGTCAGCAAGAACGGCAAGGTGATTACCGTCCTGCGTCCGCAAAAGCGTGTTTATACCGTGCAGCGTAATCCCATGACCGAGGCGGCTATCGATGCCGGGATGTTCCGTCACCTGTATGTAGCGCTGGGGCAGCCGGTGAGCGGGGGGGCGTGGAGCCTGCGTATTTACTACAAACCATTCGTGCAGTGGATATGGATGGGGCCGCTGTGCATGGTGTTGGGTGGCCTGCTGGCCGCTACGGATCGCCGCTATCGTTTGGCCGCACGCAGGCAGACATTGGCTACCACGGGAACGACACCGGGTGTTGGCCCGGGTTTAGCGGCTGGCGCGGTACAAAGGTAAGCGTGTATGGTTCGTTATCTTATCCCGCTCGGGATATTCATCGTGCTGGTTGTTTTTCTCGCCAGGGGTCTGCAACTCAACCCGCACGAGGTGCCTTCCCCCTTGATCGGCAAGTCGGCCCCGGACTTTCTGTTGCCGCAATTACAAGATGCGAATCAGCAACTGGGACGCAAGGATTTGCTCGGCAAGGTAAGTCTGCTCAATGTGTGGGCCTCATGGTGCGTCGCCTGCCGCGAGGAACATCCTGTACTCGTCGAGATTGCGCGTAGCGGTGTAGTCAATATCTACGGCCTGAATTACAAGGACACCCGCGAGGATGCCCTGCGCTGGCTGGCGCAATTCGGTAATCCTTATCTGACCAGCGCCTTTGATGAGCAGGGCAAGGTGGGTATAGATTATGGTGTGTACGGCGTGCCCGAGACTTATATTATTGATCGCCAGGGTATCATTCGCCATAAGGTGATCGGCCCCATCACGCAGGAAAATTGGGACAAAGAACTATTACCGCTAATCAGGAAATTGCAAGGATGAGGGCTTATAGATTATTTTCCGCAGGGATCGCTCTGGCGCTATTCATGCTGATGCCCATCAGTGCCTGGGCCGCAGAGCCGCAATCCATCGATACGCCCAGCAGTAATCCCGCGATTGAGGAACGCCTCAAGTCGCTCTCACACGAGTTACGTTGTCTGGTGTGCCAGAACGAAACCCTGGGCGATTCGCGCGCCGATCTCGCTATCGATCTGCGCAATGAAATTCGTGCACTCATGGAAAAGGGTTACAGCGACAAACAAGTTGTCAGTTATCTGGTCGCGCGCTACGGCGATTTTGTGCGCTTTCGTCCACCCTTGAAGTCCACTACCTTTCTACTGTGGTTCGGGCCCTTTATCCTGATGTTGTTAGGGAGTATAGCCTTGATCGTTTATCTGAAGCGCCTGCGCAGACGTACCAGCACGGCACCGCTCTCGCAGGGCGAGGAGCTGCGCCTGAAGAATTTATTGAATAAGGTTGCAGGAGATAGCAAGGTATGACGACGGCCATCATCTTATTTTGGTTATTGGCCGCACTGATGATTGCCGTCACGCTGGTGATCGTACTCCCCCCGCTGTTCAAAACGCGCACGCGGAAGACCGTGCAGCGCGATGCGTTGAACGCGGCTATTTTCAAAGACCAACTGGCCGAGTTACATGCCGATCTTAATAATGAAACGCTGAGTCCCGAACAATTCGAGCAAGGTCGTCATGACCTGGAGCGCAACCTGCTCGCCGATGTCTCCGGGCCGCAGGAAGAAATCATTAATGCGGGTAACGGTGGTTCCGTGAAGACGGGCCGTTGGACGGCGGTCGTGGTAGGTCTGGTCGTGCCGCTGCTCGCCGTCGGTCTTTATTTGCAGTTGAGCAAGGGTTACGAAATCGTCTTTTCAGGTCAACCGATGAGCGCCGGGACGGAGGCGGGTATGCCCGGGTTGGCGCCGGGCTTCACGCCGGAGATGATGGTGCAGCGTCTTGCGGAGCGCTTAAAGACAAATCCTAAGGACGGTGACGGCTGGGCCATGCTGGGGCGTTCATATTCCGTGATGGGCCGTAATGCCGAGGCCAGTCAGGCCTATGCCAAGGCCGTGCCGCTGCTGCGCGAAGACGCGCAATTGCTGGCGGATTATGCAGAGTCGTTGGCCCTGAGCACTGGCGACCAACAGCTCGCCGGTAAACCCACAGAGCTGTTTGAGAAGGCCCTGAAATTGGATCCTGATAATCCAAAGGGGCTTTGGCTGGCGGGCATGGCCGCATTTCAGAAAGAGGACTACCGCGCCGCAAGCGAACATTGGAAGCGCCTTACCTTGTCCATGCCGGCCGACTCGGAAGACGTACGCGCCATCAAGGAGAACATCGCCGAGGCCGAGGCGCGCGCCGCCGACGGAAAGGTAACCCGCTAGGGGACCTCTGATTAAGTCAGGGCTTCCTTGGGTAGGATTTGCCTGGCGTGTTAAAATGCCCCTCATTTTGGCGGGACCGGGAGTAATTTTGTGGATGTCTACACAACAGAGCACGAGCAGCTTGAAGAGCTGAAAAAGTGGTGGAAAGAGAATTGGAAGCCGCTTATTGCAGGTACAATCATCGGCCTGAGCCTGATATTTGCCTACTGGGCCTGGCGTAATCACACGCAGACACAGGCCGAGGCGGCTTCGACAGAGTACCAGTTGCTTATCGGCGATGTTGAGAAAGGCGACACCCGCGCCGGGCTGGAACGTGCAGCGCGCATCCGTAACCAATATGGTGACACGACCTATGCAGTATTCGCTGCCCTGGCCATGGCAAAGCTGGCGCTGGACAAAGGTGACACCAAGGCCGCGCGTGAGCATCTGGAATGGGCCATGAACAATGCCGGTCATGAAAATCTTCAGCATATAGCCAGGCTGCGCCTCGCGCGCGTGTTGCTCGACGCGGGCGACACCAAGGCTGCGCTCAAGCTGGCTTCGGTGACTGCGCCGGGCGGTTTTTTATCGGCCTATGAAGAGGTGAAGGGCGACATCTATGTAAAGCTGGCTCAGGTCAGTGAGGCGAGTGCGGCCTACCGCCGCGCCTTGAAGGCGTTAGGCGATCAGGCGAACCCCGAAAAAAAGGCCCTGCTGGAAATGAAGCTCGATGATCTCGGCAGTCCTCCTGCACAGGAGAAAGCGGCATGAGGCTGAATTTAATAATTACGACAGTGCTTATCGGCGTACTCATCAGTGGTTGCGGAACGGTGGGAAATTTCTTTGCAGGCAAGGACAATTCCACCCCGCCAGCGCCCTTAGTGACCTTGCAGTCCAGTGTAGCGGTACAGGTGCTCTGGTCCAGGCAGGTAGGCAGCGGCAGCGAAGAGCAATACATAAAATTAATACCCAGGGTCGAGGGCAACAAGGTTTTTGCGGCGGATCGCAAAGGCCGCGTCAGTGCTTACGCCAGTGCTACAGGCCAGCCCTTATGGGAGAGACTAACCAAGGCAAGCATTTCCGGTGGGCCGGGGAGTGGGGAAGGCCTGGCGCTGGTTGGCACCAGCGATGGCGAGGTGATTGCGTTAAATGCCGACAGCGGCGAGCTTGTCTGGAATACTCAAGTCTCCAGTGAAATACTGGCCGCTCCGCGTGTTGCGCAAGGTGTCGTCGTGGTGCGTACCATCGACGGTAAGTTATTTGGTCTGGATGCAAAGACGGGCGCACGCATCTGGGTTTACGAACAAACGGTTCCGGCACTCACCTTACGCGGCACCAGCTCACTGTTAGTAGTCGATGAGAAGGTAATTGCCGGTTTTGCCAATAGCAAGATCGCCGCCATCACGCTCAGTGAGGGAAAGTTGCTTTGGGAGGCCAGCGTGGCCGAACCGCGCGGACGTACCGAGCTGGATCGCCTGGTAGACATCAGCGGCGAGATGCAGGTGGCTGATGCTACTGTCTACGTGGCCAGCTTCCAGGGGCGTGTCGCCGCTGTGGATATGGAATCGGGCCGCGTGCAGTGGGCGCGCAATATGTCCTCGAACGCGGGTATCGGCATCGATAGAGATAATTTGTATGTGACGGACGATCAGAGCAATGTGTGGGCGCTGGATCGCCGCGACGGCGGTACGCTGTGGAAGCAGGATAAATTGCAGGCCCGCTCGGTGACCGCACCGGCCGCTATTGGGAACTATGTAGTGGTGGGCGATTTTGCAGGTTATCTGCACTGGATGTCGCGCGAGGACGGCAGCTTTGTGGCGCGCGTCAAGATCGACGACAAGGGTATTATTGCGCCGCCTGTCGCCGTCGACGACACCCTCTATGTGAACGGAAAGGGTGGCGTACTCGCCACATTACGTGCCGCTAAATAAATCGCGGGTAACATGCAGCAAGAAGGTTAATTCTTTTCTTGTAACTTGTAACTTGTAACTTGTAACTGTCCTATGAAATCCGTTATTGCCCTGGTAGGCCGCCCTAACGTCGGCAAGTCCACACTATTCAACCGCCTGACGCGCTCGCGCGAGGCACTGGTGGCGGATCAGCCGGGACTCACGCGTGATCGCCAGTACGGCATGGGCAAGGTCGGCGATAAACCCTACCTCGTGGTGGACACTGGTGGTTTGAGCGGTGAAGAAGAAGGCATCGAGGGACTGGTGGCCGAGCAGTCACTGCTCGCCGTGCGCGAGGCCGATATCGTATTGTTCCTGGTGGATGGACGCGATGGTGTCACGGTTGCGGATCAGACCATCGCGACGCAACTGCGTCGCTTTGGGAAGACGCTCTTTTTGGTCGTCAACAAAATGGAGGGGCGCGACGCTGCGCTGAGCGCCGCCGAATTTCATAGTCTCGGCCTGGGTCAGCCTCATGCCATTTCTTCGGCCCACGGTGAAGGCGTGCCGCAGTTAATGGAGACGGTGCTGGTCGCCCTGCCTGAGCTTGCCGACGAAGATGAGGATCTCGATGCCGATGCGCAAGGCATTAAAATCGCCATCGCCGGGCGCCCGAATGTCGGCAAATCCACGCTCGTGAATCGCATGCTGGGTGAGGAGCGTGTGCTGGCCTTCGATCAGCCTGGAACGACCCGCGACAGCATTTATATCCCCTTCGAGCGCAAGCAAAAAAAATATACCCTGATTGACACGGCCGGTGTACGCCGCCGCGCCCGCGTCACCGAGGTGATAGAGAAATTCAGCATCATCAAAACACTGCACGCCGTTGAAGACGCGCATGTGGTGATTCAGGTGCTCGATGCCCAGCAAGGTGTGACCGATCAGGATGCGGGTCTGTTGGGATTTACCATCGAGGCGGGTCGAGCCTTGGTCATCGCCGTGAATAAATGGGATGGACTCACGCTGGAGCAGCGCAGCCGCGTGAAGCAGGAGATCGAACGCAAACTCCCGTTTCTGGATTTCGCCAAGATCCATTTTATCTCGGCCCTGCGCGGCACCGGAGTCAGTGACCTGTTTGCCTCGGTGGACAAGGCGTATGCATCGGCCAGCAAAAAATTATCAACACCGCAACTCACGCGCATTCTCGAAGAGGCGGTCAATACGCACCAGCCGCCGCTCGTGCACGGCCGCCGCATCAAATTGCGCTACGCGCACCAAGGTGGGCACAATCCGCCGCTGATTATTATTCACGGCAATCAGACCGAGGTTGTACCGGATACCTATAAACGCTATCTGGCAAATACCTTTCGTGATGCCCTGGATCTGGTGGGTACGCCAGTGCGCGTGGAGTTCAAGAGCAGTGATAATCCCTACAAGGATCGCAAGAATATCCTTACGCCGCATCAGGCGGCAAAACGCAAACGCCTGATGCGGCACCATAAGAAATGAGGTTTAAGGCTCGGGTTGGTTGGGAACTGCTGTCGGCGAAGACCCGGTACCGCTAGGCCCGCCTTTATCCGTAGACGCTGCGTCGCCAGACTTACCTGCCGGATTGTTTGAGAGTTGCGCTTGCGGCGGATTACCATCGTAGATCGCATGGATGCGCCGCTGCCGATAAGCCTCGCGTGTAAAGCTGTAAGGATCGAGCGCAGCCTCATCGAGAATGCGTCCGGCGGAGAGCAGGTTTGAGCGCTTGTCGATGATCTTTACGCCACGCGCAATGTAACGCCTGGTATCGTCATGGTAGTAACTCAGGATATCAGTCTGGAAGTCGAGTGCTAAACCAATGCCATCGCGGGGATTGCTGGGACCGAAAAACGGCAGTACGAGATAAGGCCCTTCGCCCATCCCCCAATATCCGAAGGTTTGTCCGAAGTCTTCATTGTGTGCCGGCATATCCCAAGCAGTCGCTACATCGAAGATGCCCAGCACACCGAAGATTGAGTTAGTAAAGAAGCGGCTGGCATCGGAGATACCCTGCGCAAACTTACCCTGCAAGAAGGCATTAACGATGACCGTTGGGTAGGCCAGGTTGCTGAAAAAGTTGGAAACACCCGTCCTTATCGGCCGTGGTATAGCGTTTGCGTAACCGGTCGCAACCGGCTTGAGCACGGCCTTATCAACGCCTTTATTGAAACTAAACATCGCCCGATTAAATCCCTCAAACGGGTCGCGGTCTTCATTGTCACCCTGGGCAGTCTGCAACGAAGCACAGCCGGATAAGAGAAATAGCAGTGCTACGCAACTCAGCCTGCTGGCCTGAATGAAAGGGAAACTGCGATGTTTCATGGGATTCCTTGCAATGTTTTTATAGTGTTAGTTCTTCTTCTTCCGTCACGGCCATTTTTGCAAAGTATACGCGCATTAGCAGAGAATGGGAGGCAGCAAGGGGCATCTTGAACTTAGTAAATGCACCTCTCACGTCATACATTACAACAATCGTGCCGTTATTTCGACAAAAACCAGGCGGGATTCACCGCCGCTTGGTTGAGGGTAACACCCCAGTGCAAATGTGGCCCGGTAGCCCGTCCGCTCATGCCAATCGCGCCGAGGAGATCGCCGCGCTGGAGTTCCTGACCGGGTTCGACCTCAATGCGGCTGAGATGGCAATAAACGGTAATCAGGCCTTGGCCGTGATCCAGAAACACCGTTTTGCCGTTAAAAAAGTAGTCGCCTGTGGCAGTAACCTTACCCGGGGCGGGGGCATGCACGGCCGCACCCAAGGGCGCAGAGATGTCCATTCCGCTGTGAGGTTTACGCGGCAACTCATTGAAGATACGTCGAAAACCGTAGCTATTACTAGGATCACCGGCGACCGGCAAGATAAAGTTCAAGGGCACCTCAGCCGGTTCGCTCCAATGGCTTAGCGTACGCCGAATCTCTATGCTCTCTCTCCTTATGCGCACCAGGTCTTGCGCATCAGGTTCCACCTTGCGCTGATCCGTGATGATTATGCGTTGCGTAGCATAGTGCTTGTCTTGTACCGCGAAGCCTAAATTGATAAAGGTGTCATCGGCTCGCTTAATCTTTACTAGGTGGTGACCCGGTTTACTGTCCAGGGGCAGTCCGACCAAGGCCCACCAACGATCTGCGTC
>JAYSPZ010000101.1:0-4980 GCA_043721815.1 Gammaproteobacteria bacterium
GATATCATCATGGCGCAGACAGGGACGCACTGCGTCGTGTACGAATACCCAATCGTGTGGCCCGGCAATTTCTGCCAGGTAACGCAGTGCATTTAATACTGAATGGCAACGCTCCATCCCTCCGCTAACATACATCACCGGCTTGTCGCGCAAGACCAGGCTGTCCAACAAGCTTCTTCCGTAAGTATCGTCGGGTGCGAGCGCGACAACCAGGCCGACAATCTTGTTGTGTGTGTATAAACGTAGCAGGCTGTGTTCGATAACGGATTTCCCGCACAGCGGCAGATATTGCTTGGCACATTCGGCACCCATACGTGCACCGATGCCCGCCGCCGGGATTACCGCCCAATAATTTCTCGGGATCAAGAGGGCTTACTACTGCGTGAGATGTAGGGGATCATGCTGTGGATCAGGCTTGGTGTAAGTGCCCACGTTCATACCGTCGTCTGCGCTAGGGGACGAGCGCTATAAAGGCGTTCCTGCTCATTCGTTGACGATCTGGTAAAAGGTCTCGTCCTTGCCGATCATGCCCAACTCTGCGCGCGCCCGCTCACCGATCGCCTCCAGGCCGTGCTTAAGATCACTGGCTTCGGCCTCCTCGGCAAGATTACGCTCTTTAAGCAGCCTGTTTTCCTGTTGCTGGGCTGCTATAAGGTCTTGCGTATGCCATACGTCGACCACACTGCTATTGCCCGCCCACAAGTGATATTGCAGGATCAGCAAAAATGCGAACAGCGTGGCGGCTAGCAGCTTCATGACGATGGCGGTACGCTCTTAGACCTCGGCAGTAAACGACGCATTATTAGAGTGCATTTCCTGCCCTGAGGCAAGACGAAATGCGCTATGTCCTGCGTATTGAGCGCGTGCGCCGAGATCTTCCTCGATGCGCAGCAATTGATTGTATTTCGCGACACGGTCGGAGCGCGACATGGAGCCGGTCTTTATCTGCCCCACCTGAGTACCCACAGCAAGATCGGCAATCGTCGTATCCTCGGTCTCGCCGGAGCGATGCGAAATGATCGCCGTATAGTCGGCCTGTTTCGCCATTTCGATGGCAGCCAGGGTTTCTGTCAGCGTGCCGATCTGATTTAGCTTGATGAGAATCGAATTGGCGATGTTTTTTGCAATGCCCTGCGCGAAAATCGACGTGTTGGTGACGAACAGGTCGTCGCCCACGAGTTGTACACGTTTGCCCAGACGTTTGGTGAGCAGCGCCCAGCCTTCCCAGTCGTCTTCCGCCATGCCGTCTTCGATGGAGATGATCGGATATTTATCCACCCAAGCGGCCAGGTAATCCACAAACTCGGCGCTGGAGAGACGCTTGCCCTCCGACTTCAATTCATATTTTCCGTCGCGATAAAACTCTGAGCTGGCCGCGTCGATGCCGATGTAAATATCCTTACCCGGCACATAACCGGCGAGGGCAATACCTTCCATGATGACCTGGATGGCCGATTCATTGGAATGCAGATTCGGGGCAAAGCCACCCTCGTCGCCGACGCTCGTGCCCAAACCCTTATCATGCAATACCTTTTTTAAGGCGTGAAATACCTCAGCCCCGGCGCGCACCGCTTCCTTAAAATTCGGTGCCCCGACCGGCAAGATCATGAACTCCTGAAGGTCGATACTGTTATCGGCATGCGCACCGCCGTTAATAATATTCATCATGGGCACCGGCATGAGCGTGGATTCGCTGCCCAGATCCGCGAGCTTGCCCAGGTAGCGGTAAAGCGGAAGACCGGACTGTTTCGCGGCTGCGTGGGCCACCGCCAACGATACCGCGAGTATGGCATTGGCACCGAGGCGTGCCTTATTCGGCGTGCCGTCGAGATCGATCATCACCTGGTCGATCTCCGCCTGTGCGCTGACCGGGTACCCAATCAAGGCCTTGCGCAATTCGCCATTGACGTTAGCCACGGCCTGCTGCACACCCTTGCCCGCAAAACGGTGCGCATTGTTATCGCGCAGTTCGATGGCCTCTCTGGAACCCGTCGAGGCACCCGAGGGCGCAGCGGCACGCCCGCAAATTCCAGACTCCAAAATGACATCGACCTCGACCGTAGGATTGCCGCGTGAATCGATTATTTCACGCGCGCGAATATCTGAAATTTTTGACACCATCACCCCTTTAAAATGTAGGGTGGGTTAGTGAAGCGTAACCCACCAATCTGGCAAAATAAGTAAGTCCACCTTAGGCGAGCTTAATCCTGCTCAATAAAACCATTGCCCTTTACAGCATCGTCAATCAATTTTAGCGTTTCCAATAACGCCTCCATCTGGTCCAGCGGCCAGGCATTCGGGCCATCACTCAAGGCCTGCGCAGGATTCGGATGTGTCTCCATAAATATACCCGCAATACCGGCAGCCACGGCGGCCCGCGCCAGCACCGGCACAAATTCGCGCTGCCCGCCGGAACTACCACCCTGCCCGCCCGGCAATTGCACCGAGTGTGTGGCATCAAACACCACGGGGCAGCCCGTGTCGCGCATCACGGCCAGCGCACGCATATCCGAAATCAGATTATTGTAACCGAAGGAGGCACCGCGTTCGCACACCATGATGTCTGGATTGCCTGCCTCCCTGGCCTTGGCAACCACGTTCTTCATGTCTCCGGGGGCGAGAAATTGTCCCTTCTTGATATTGACCGGCTTACCCTGACGCGCAACATTCTGAATAAAATTGGTCTGCCTGCACAAAAAAGCGGGGGTTTGCAGCACGTCCACGACCGCAGCGACTTCATCCAGGGGCGTGTCTTCGTGCACGTCGGTTAACACCGGCACGCCAAGCTGATCCTTCACCGCTTGCAGAATGCGCAGGCCCTGCTCCAGGCCCGGCCCGCGAAAACTCTGCGATGATGTACGATTGGCTTTGTCGAACGACGACTTGTAAATGAAAGGAATGCCCAGTCTGTCGGTAATTTCTTTCAAGCGGCCCGCCGTATCCAGGGCAAGTTGCTCGCTCTCGATCACACACGGCCCGGCAATAAGAAATAATGGCCGCTCCAGGCCTACCTCGAATCCGCAAAGCTTCACAGCGCAATGTCCTGTTTGTCCTCGACATCCGTTTTTAGACGCGTACCGTTAAATAAAGCAGGGGCCGGGGAAATTTTAGCAGCGGATAAATTTCGCGCCGCCTGTATAAACCCATTAAATAGCGCGTGCCCGGCACGCGGTGTCGAGGTGAACTCCGGGTGAAACTGACACGCCACAAACCACGGGTGCGCGGGTAACTCGACCATCTCCACCAAACCACCGTCCATGGATTGCCCGGAGATCACCAGCCCGGCATCCTGCAAAGTTTTTAGATACTGATTATTGAATTCGTAACGATGGCGATGACGCTCCATGATAACGTCCTTGCCGTACAGGTCATGCGCGCGCGTGCCCGGTTGCAGGCGACATTGCTGGCCGCCGAGGCGCATGGTGCCGCCCATATCCGAGTCCGCGCTGCGCTTCTCAATAGCACCTTGCGATGTTATCCACTCGGTGACCAGGGCGATAATGGGGTGCGGTGTCGTCAGATTGAACTCGGTGCTGTGTGCATTGGCGAGTCCTGCCACATTGCGCGCGAACTCGATCACCGCCACCTGCATGCCCAGACAAATCCCAAGATAAGGGATGTTATTTTCGCGCGCGTATTTAACCGCCAGAATCTTGCCTTCGATGCCGCGTTCGCCAAAACCGCCGGGCACCAGGATGGCATCCATACCGTTCAGGCATGCACTGCCATTTTTCTCGATGTCTTCCGAATCGATGTAGACGATGCGCACGCGCGTGCGCGTGTGCAGGCCCGCATGGGTCAATGCCTCGGACAGGGATTTATACGATTCGGTGAGGTTCACATACTTGCCCACCAGGGCCACGGTCACCTCGGCGCTGGGATTTTCCATCGCGTGTACCACATTGCGCCATTCCGAGAGATCGGCCTTGGGTGCAGTAAGCTTCAGCTTTTCAACGACGATAGTGTCCAGGTCTTGCGCGTGCAGCAGCAGCGGTATTTTGTAAATATTGTCCACATCGATCGCAGAAATGACGGCCCGTTCCTGCACGTTGGTAAACAAGGCGATCTTGCGCCGCTCCTCAGCGGGCAACATCATGCGGTCGGTGCGGCACAACAGGACATCCGGCTGAATACCGATACTGCGCAATTCCTTCACCGAGTGCTGGGTAGGTTTGGTCTTGATCTCGCCGGCGCTGGCAATATAAGGCACCAGGGTAAGATGCATATAACAAACGCCGTCCGGGCCGAGTTCGATGCCCATCTGGCGTATCGCCTCCAGAAACGGCAGGGACTCAATGTCGCCGACCGTCCCGCCGATCTCCACCATGGCCACGTCCGCATCCCCTGCGCCCTCGCGGATGCAGCGCTTGATCTCGTCGGTGATATGCGGGATGACCTGCACCGTGCCGCCGAGATAATCCCCGCGCCGCTCTTTGCGAATCACGTTCTCGTAAATCTTGCCGGTGGTGAAATTGTTGCGCTTGCCCATCGTGGTGCGCACAAAGCGCTCGTAATGGCCGAGGTCAAGGTCGGTCTCCGCGCCGTCCTCGGTAACAAACACCTCGCCGTGCTGAAACGGGCTCATGGTGCCGGGATCGACGTTGATGTAGGGATCGAGCTTCAGCAGCGTGACATTAAGCCCGCGCGCTTCGAGGATAGCGGCCAGAGAAGCGGAGGCAATGCCCTTGCCGAGAGAAGAAACAACGCCACCGGTGACGAAGATGAATTTGGTCATGGAACTCTGCTATGACAGTGTTCTAAACTGAACACCAGATGGGATTGCAGACTACCAGAAAGGCGGATTATTCACAAATTGGCAAGGCCAGCGCCGCGCAGCGCAGCGGTGTTCGCTCGAGCGGGTGTTAGGCATTGCGCGCGCCGACCACCGAAGGTGATCAACGTCATGGGGGTAGGCAGGTCTGCCATTTCAGCATGAACCTTAGACCCAGCGCAACGGCAACATCCTGCGCTTAGCTTCGA
>JAYSPZ010000102.1:0-9193 GCA_043721815.1 Gammaproteobacteria bacterium
CAAGCATACAGAATTTCGCCCCGCAGTGGATTCCTGAACATAGGTACTAAGACCCGCGTTTACCCTGCGCAGCCGCGAAAATACCGCGCAGAATATTCAACTCCATTTTCTCCAGATGGACACGATTGAACAGGCGGCGCAGGCGGCGCATGAGTTGGCGCGGATTCTGGGGGTCGAGAAATTCAATATCGATCAGGGCCTGATGCATATGGGCGAAAAGAAGTTCAAGCTCATCCGCCGTAGCAAGGTCCACCGGATTCTGTTCCTGTTCGACAGGCATCTGGTCGAGGTGGGCCAGATAGATCTCATAGGCCAACACCTGCACGGCCGCAGCGATATTCAGCGAGCTAAAGTCAGGGTTACTCGGGATATTAACGAGGTAGTTACAGCGCTCGAGCTCCTCATTGGTCAGTCCTGAATGTTCGCGGCCGATCAAGAGGGCCAGCGGCGCCTTCGCGCCCTCGGCAACGATCAGCCGGGCGCACTCGCGCGGGCTCAACTGCGGCCAGGCAATGGTACGCAGGCGCGCGCTCGCGCCGAAGATCAGGCTGCATCCGTGCAAGGCATCATCCAGCGAGGTATAGACCTGCGCCGCAGCCAGCACATCATCCGCGCCCGAGGCACGGGCCGTGGCATCGGCGTGCGGGAACATTCTGGGGTTCACCAGGCAGAGGTGGTGCAAGCCCATATTCTTCATCGCCCGCGCCACCGCGCCAATATTGCCTGGATGTGAAGGGTGAACCAGAACGATACGGATATTAGCAAGGCTCACGAGGCACCCTTAAACATGAAAACCGCCTTCCGCTCTTATTACACAACAAGCAGCGATCATTAACACTTCCTTTCACCCGGCACGGATTCTTTGCTATTCTTGCCATCCGTTACCTTTCCGACCTGAATCCATGCATCCTATGCTCAACATCGCCGTGCGTGCCGCACGCAGCGCCGGCAATATTATCGCACGCGCCGCAGATCGCGTGGACAGCTTTCCGGTGACACAGAAGGGCCAAAATGATTTCGTCAGCGAGGTGGATCATCAGGCCGAGCAGGAGATTATCAAGATCCTGCGCAAGGCCTATCCTAACCACGGCATTCTCGCCGAAGAAAGTGGCGCTCAGGCAGGTGACGAGTATGTATGGGTCATTGACCCGCTCGACGGCACCACGAACTTTCTGCACGGCTTTCCGCAATTCTCGGTCTCGATTGCCCTGAAATGCAAAGGCCAACTGGAGCAGGCGGTCGTCTATGACCCGCTGCGCCAGGAGCTGTTCACCGCCACGCGGGGGGGCGGTGCCCAACTTAATGAGCGCCGTCTGCGTGTGACCCGAATCAAGGGCCTGGAGGGGGCCTTGCTCGGCACCGGTTTCCCCTTCAAACAGCAACACCATCTCGATACCTATCTCGCCACCTTCAGGGCCTTGTTCCCGATGACCTCCGGTATACGCCGCGCCGGTTCCGCCGCGCTCGACCTGGCCTATGTCGCCGCCGGTCGGCTGGATGGTTTTTGGGAGATCGGCCTGAGTGAGTGGGACATGGCGGCCGGGGCCTTGCTCATCCAGGAGGCGGGCGGCATGGTCGCGGACTTCAGCGGCGGCGAGGAATTTCTGAGCACGGGGAATCTGGTAGCAGGGAACCCGCGCGTGTTTAAGGCCCTGCTGCAAACGATAACACCGCACCTCAGCCCGGAGCTTATTAAATAGCGAAGGCCGGGAAAACGGCGATTTATGCAATAATAACGGTCGTATTCTTTGAAGAACGAGGTTTCGGGAATGAAAGACGATAAACAAAAGGCCTTGACTGCCGCACTGAGCCAGATTGAAAAGCAGTTTGGCAAGGGCGCTATTATGCGCATGGGCGATGGCGATGTAATACGCGATGTCGACGCAGTCTCCACCGGTTCCCTGGGCCTGGATATTGCCCTTGGCATCGGCGGCCTGCCGCGCGGTCGCGTGGTTGAGATCTACGGCCCCGAGTCCTCGGGCAAGACTACGCTGACCCTGCAAGTGGTGGCCGAGATGCAGAAGCTGGGCGGCACTGCGGCCTTTGTGGATGCCGAGCATGCCCTCGATCCGCAGTATGCGCAGAAGCTTGGCGTTAACGTCGATGACCTGCTGGTGTCGCAGCCCGATACCGGCGAACAGGCTCTGGAGATCACCGATATGCTGGTGCGTTCGGGGGCCGTCGATGTGATCGTCATCGACTCGGTCGCCGCGCTGACACCGCGCGCGGAGATCGAGGGCGAGATGGGCGATTCACACATGGGTCTCCAGGCCCGCCTGATGTCGCAGGCCTTGCGCAAGCTCACCGCCAACATCAAGCGCTCCAATACGCTGGTCATCTTCATCAACCAGATCCGCATGAAGATTGGCGTGATGTTCGGCAGCCCCGAGACCACTACCGGCGGCAATGCGCTCAAGTTCTACGCCTCGGTGCGCCTGGACATCCGCCGCATCTCGTCGATCAAAAAAGGTGATGAGGTCATCGGCAGCGAGACGCGTGTCAAGGTCGTCAAGAACAAGGTGGCCCCACCCTTCAAGCAGGCTGAATTCGACATCCTTTATGGAGAAGGTATCTCACGCGAGGGCGAGATTATCGAGATCGGTGCGCGCGAAAATCTGATTGAAAAATCCGGTGCCTGGTATAGCTACGGCGGTAATCGCATCGGCCAGGGCAAGGATAATGTGCGTACTTATTTAAAGGAAAACCCGACTATCTCGCACGAAATCGAGGCGAAGATCCGCGCCAAACTGCTGGTCAAGCCCAGCGTTAGTGCGCCGGAAGCCGTCGTCGAGGACAAAGTCTAATTCAAGACGAACTCAGCGAACCTGCAAGCAAGGCGCCTTGGGAACGGGTGTACCAAAGCGGGGTGCGGCTGTTAGCGCAGCGCGAGCATTCAACGGCGGAGCTACGTCATAAGTTATCGGCCAAGGGCTATGCTCACAACGAGATCGACGCGGTAATAGAACGACTCGCGCATGACGGCCTGTTGAGCGACCGGCGCTTCACGGAAAGTTATATCCGCTCGCGGGTGGCCCACGGATTTGGCCCCCTGCACGTCCAGGCACAATTGCGCGAGCGCGGCATCGATGCCGAGTTGAGCGCTGAATTTATGGACCTGCAGGGACGGCACTGGCGCGAGCTTGCGCAGACCGTGCGGCAAAAACGCTTCGGCCAAACCCAGCCGGGAAATTATCGCGAGCGTGCCCGGCAGATGTGTTTTTTGCAGCAACGTGGCTTTACGATGGAGCAGATCAATGCCGTTTTCAAACCCGAAGATGATGATTAACGATACCGCTCGACAAGCAACGCGGGGCGACCTGTCCAGTAGTACCGGTCTGCGCGACGCGTTTCTGCACTATTTTCGTGCGCACGACCACGAAATCGTGCCCAGTAGTCCGCTCGTGCCCGGCAACGATCCCACCCTGTTATTTACCAATGCCGGCATGGTGCAATTCAAAGAGGTTTTTCTCGGCCTGGAGCAGCGCCCCTACAAGCGTGCGGTTGGCAGTCAGCGTTGCGTGCGCGCCGGCGGCAAACACAACGATCTGGAAAATGTCGGCTACACCGCGCGCCATCACACCTTCTTCGAGATGCTCGGCAATTTCAGCTTCGGCGATTATTTCAAGCGCGAGGCCATCGGCTATGCCTGGGAGTTTTTAACCAAGACCTTAGGGCTTGCGCCCGAGCGTTTGTGGGTCACGGTATTTAATGATGATGATGAGGCCGCCGACATCTGGCTTAACGAGATCGGTGTCGATCCTGCACGCTTTTCGCGCTGCGGTGCCCAGGATAATTTTTGGTCCATGGGCGATACCGGTCCGTGTGGCCCGTGCTCGGAAATTTTTTACGATCATGGTGCCCACATCGCGGGTGGCCCGCCGGGTGGTGCCGATGCCGATGGCGACCGTTATGTCGAGATCTGGAATCTGGTGTTCATGCAATTCGACCGCGCCGCAGACGGCAAACTCAGCGCCCTGCCCCACCCGTCGGTAGATACCGGCATGGGCCTGGAGCGTCTGGCAGCGGTCATGCAGGGTGTCGCCAGTAATTATGACATCGATCTATTCCGCCATTTAATCGAGGCCATTGCCCAATTGGCGCTGGCACAGCCCGGACACAAGAGTAACGACGAACTGCGCGGCAACAACTCGCTGCGCGTGATCGCCGACCACATCCGCGCGACGGCCTTTTTGATTCTCGATGGCGTGATTCCTTCCAACGAAGGGCGCGGCTATGTGTTGCGCCGCATCATGCGCCGCGCACTACGCCACGGTCATAAACTCGGCCTCACTACAGCGCCGTTTTTTTACCAACTGGTCGGCCCGCTGTGCGCCGAGATGGGCGATGCCTATCCAGAACTGGTCAAGGCGCGGGCAAATATCGAACGCGTGATTAAACAGGAAGAGGAGCGTTTCGCCGAGACCCTGGAACAGGGCTTGCGTATCCTGGATCAGGACATCAGCAAGCTCAGCGGCAAGCTCATCCCCGGTGAAACGATATTCCGGCTCTATGATACCTACGGCTTCCCGCTCGACCTGACCGGCGAGATTGCGCGTGAGCGCGGCCTGGAGATGGATACGGCGGGTTTTGAACAGGCCATGCAGGCGCAGCGCGAACGCGCACGCGCGGCGAGCCAATTCGGTGCCGCCTATCCCGGCAAGATCGAGATCGAGGGTACGACCGACTTCACCGGTTACGATGCCTTGTTGACGGAGCAAGCCGTGGTGACGGCCTTGTACCAGGATGGCAAATCCGTCGCCGAATTGAATGAAGGCGAACAAGGCATGGTCGTCCTGGCATGCACGCCCTTTTATGCCGAATCCGGCGGACAGGTGGGCGACCAAGGCGTGCTGCAAAACGCCGGCGCGCGTTTCGAGGTCAGCGACACGCGTAAGCACGGCGCGGCGCATGCCCATGTGGGAATTGTTAAATCAGGCCCTATCCGCGTCGGCGACACGCTGAACGCCGAAGTGGATGCCGCCGCGCGCCGGGCCACGGCCGCCAATCACTCGGCAACGCATCTGCTGCACGCTGCCTTGCGCAAGGTACTCGGCGAGCACGTCACACAGAAAGGCTCGCTGGTCAGCGCCGAGCGCCTGCGCTTCGATTTTTCCCACTTCGAGCCTTTGAGTGCCGCGCAGATCAACACCATTGAAGGCCTCGTCAACGCGCAGATACGCCTCAACTACGCGGCCGAGACCCAGGTCATGGCCATTGACGAGGCCGTCGCGAGCGGCGCACTGGCCCTGTTCGGTGAAAAATATTCCGAACGCGTGCGCGTCCTGCGCATGGGCGACTTTTCCACCGAGCTGTGCGGCGGCACCCATGTCGGACGCAGCGGCGATATCGGCCTGCTCAAGGTCATTTCCGAGAGCGGTATCGCCTCCGGTGTGCGCCGCATCGAGGCCGTCACCGGACAGGGCGCACTCGACTGGCTGGCAGACAGCGAACTGCGTCTGCTGCGCATTGCCGATCTGGTTAAGGGCGGGCGCGACAACGCCGATGAAAAGGTGCGACAGTTGTTGGAGCGCACGCGCAAACTGGAAAAGGAACTCGAACAGATCAAGGGCAAACTGGCCAGTTCGGCGGGCACGGACCTGGCCGCACGCGTGGAAAAGATCAAGGGCGTAAATGTGCTGGCCGAGCGACTCGATGGTGCCGATGTAAAATCGCTGCGCGATACCGTCGACCAACTCAAGAATAAGCTCGGTTCCGCCGCCGTCGTGCTCGCGGCGGTCTCCGACGGCAAGGTCAATGTCGTAGCCGGAGTGACGGCCGACACTATGCAGCTCATCAAGGCCGGCGATCTGGTGAATCTGGTTGCGCAACAAGTCGGTGGTAAGGGCGGTGGACGGGCGGATATGGCCCAGGCGGGCGGAAATAATCCCGCAGCGCTCGACGCTGCGCTGAAATCCGTTTCACCCTGGGTACGCAAGCAACTCGACCGATAAATCCTGCCATTTTTGTTTGTCTAAATATCCGCCAAGTGTTACCCTGCGCCACTTTTCCAAGAAGATAATATGTCGTTAATCGTACAAAAATATGGCGGCACCTCGGTAGGCAGCCCGCAGCGTATCGCCCAGGTCGCGGATAAGGTCGTGGACTATCGCCGCCAGGGGCACGATGTCGTGGTTGTGGTTTCTGCCATGAGCGGTGAAACGGACCGGCTGCTCAAGCTCGCCAAGGAGCTGAATGATCGCCCTTCCGCGCGTGAACTTGACGTGCTGCTGGCCACCGGCGAGCAGGTTACCATCGCGCTCCTGAGTATCGCGCTGGAACAGCGCGGCTGTGCGGCCCGCTCGTACACCGGTGCGCAAGTCCATATTCTTACCGACAGCGCGCACAACAAGGCACGCATCAAGGATATCGATGCCGCACGCGTGCACAAGGATCTTGCAGAGGGCCGGGTGGTCGTGGTCGCGGGCTTTCAAGGCGTGGATTGCGACGGCAATATCACCACGCTCGGGCGTGGCGGTTCGGATACCACCGCCGTCGCCCTGGCCGCCGCGCTAAAGGCCGATGAATGCCAGATTTATACCGATGTCGATGGTGTTTACACCACCGACCCGCGCATGGTTCCACAGGCGCGGCGTCTCGATCGTCTCACCTTCGAAGAGATGCTGGAAATGTCCAGTCTGGGCGCGAAGGTGTTGCAGATACGTTCAGTGGAATTTGCCAGTAAATACAATGTACCCGTGCGTGTGTTGTCCACTTTTGAAACAGGCAACGGCACGCTGATAACATCCGAGGAAGGGGCTATGGAGCAAGCATTAATTTCGGGCATCGCCTTCAATCGCGATGAGGCCAAATTGACCATCATGGGCGTGCCCGATCAACCCGGCATCGCTTATCGCATCCTCGGGCCGATCGCCGCTGCGAATATCGAAGTGGATATGATTATCCAGAATGTGGGTGCCGACGACTTGACGGATTTTACCTTCACCGTACACCGCAACGATTACGACAAGGCGCTGGAGACCTTGCAGCAGACGGCGCAGCAATTGGGTGCGCGTGAGGTTGCCGGCGACAAGGCCATCGTCAAGGTTTCCGTCGTGGGCGTGGGCATGCGCTCGCACGCGGGGATAGCCAGCACCATGTTTCAGGCCTTGGCGACCGAGCGGATCAATATCCGCATGATCTCCACCTCAGAGATAAAAATTTCCGTGGTAGTGGATGAGAAATACCTGGAGCTTGCCGTACGCTCGTTACACGCGGCTTTTAAGCTGGATCAGCCTGTCGAACCTGCCTAGCCAAGCGCAATCTCACGACACGCGCGAACCTTAAACTACCTTATGATCTGCCAAATCCCGTAGACTACGGATGTCGGCGTTTGTGATGGAGCGGGAGATTCAATTACCGTGGTTTAGCCCGGCACCTGAAGCTAAATCGGGCAGACACGCCCGTGGGTGAGGGAATGTTTTTCACTTTGAGCGCGCTTGGGAATAGGCCCGCTAAGGTAGTCGATTCAATAAGGAGTTAAATAATGCTGATCTTGACGCGGCGTGTAGGTGAAACACTGATCGTAGGCGATGAAGTCATGGTGACTGTGCTTGGCATCAAAGGCAATCAAGTGCGCATCGGTGTGGATGCCCCCAAACACGTTACCGTTCATCGGGAAGAAATCTATAATCGGATTCAAAAGGAAAAAGTGCAGGGAAGTGCCGCCACCCACATCAAGGAAAGTGAATAAAACTTTACCTCGTATGCCGCCTTAAGTATCCTACCCACTCAGTGCTTCAGTGGTGCTGTGCGCACTTTAATATTATTTGGAGAGATGGCCGAGAGGTCGAAGGCGCTCCCCTGCTAAGGGAGTATGGGGCTTAAAACTCCATCGAGGGTTCGAATCCCTCTCTCTCCGCCAAATCCAAGTTCAGGAACCTTTGGCATTGGTCTTGACCGTAGACGACTACACTGCGTTTCTTGACACCCCGCCGACAGGCCGGGATAATGCGGCACCCTCTCATGCGCCCGTAGCTCAGCTGGATAGAGTACCTGGCTACGAACCAGGCGGTCGGGAGTTCGAATCTCTCCGGGCGCACCAATTATCAACGACTCACGCCGTATAAAATTCAAGCACCGCGTCACAAAATAAACCTTGTGCCATTCCGCTATACTCAAGCGTAGCCATCACACACACCCAGGCTTGCGCCCGTACACCACTTACTTCGGTATCTCTGCTGCCGATGTCCCCCCTCTTTGAGTAGCGGGCGTGTTTAGAGTCCGGTAGTTACTTAGCCGACTTCATAGCAAGTTGCTTGGCATAGGCGGCAGGTGTCAGGCTACCCATTAATTTCGACTTCATTAAACAGGGCCAGTCAACATGGGTTTCGCTGTACTTCAAGATAACTTTTAAAGTATGGTGCAGCAATATATTGATATTACTAGCATGATCTTGCTTAATTAGAGATATATAGCACCACCATTACAGAAAAATATCACTATGCCTGTATTTAGCCACCCTAATTTAACACTGCTCAACCCGGCGTTTGATTCGCCGCTGGTGGATGTTTTGACGGAGCTGGAACACCTGCGCCGTCTGCAACTGCGGGGGTCGACTCCGGCTCAGATTTTTTTTCAGCTCAAGCATATCTTCCACATGTTGGAAAGTTTGGGTTCAGCCCGCATCGAGGGCAATCACACCACGTTAGCTGACTATGTGGAAAGCAAGCTAGAAGGCACGCGGCAGGCTCCCTCTGACCAGCTTCGGGAAATGGAAAATATTGAAGCGGCGATGGCGTACATCGAGGAGAGTATTCAGCCTGGCGATGGGTTGACAGAACACTTCATCCGGGAGCTGCACGCTATCACGGTAAAGGAGCTGGAACGTGAAGGGGATGACACACCAGGGGCTTACCGGCAGAAGCAGGTAAAAATTTCACAGTCCGAACACTTGCCTCCTGAGTTCATTCAGGTGCCGCACTACATGCAGGAGCTGGTGGCGTTCATCAACGAAAGTCACCCGCCGAAATATGGCCTCATCAAGGTGGCGCTGGCGCACCATCGTTTTGGCTGGATACATCCATTCGGCAACGGTAATGGCCGCGTGGTTCGCCTGCTGACCTATGCCTTGCTGATTAAGTACGGCTTCAATGTAAAAACCGGCGGCAGGGTGTTGAATCCAACAGCGGTATTCTGCAATGACCGCGATCAGTATTACGCCATGCTGGCACGCGCTGATACCGGCGCAACGGCG
>JAYSPZ010000103.1:0-13815 GCA_043721815.1 Gammaproteobacteria bacterium
TTCACGGCACTGCCCTTGCTCTCGAAGGCATCCAATATTTCACCGGCCAGACGGAGGCTCATGGACTTCTCACTACGCTTGCGCGCGGCATCGACCAGCCAGCGCATCGCCAATGCCGTGCGGCGCGTAGAGCGTACTTCAACCGGCACTTGATAGGTCGCACCACCGACGCGACGTGATTTTACTTCGACCATGGGGCGGACATTGTCCAGGGCCTTGTTCAGCACTTCCAGCGCATCGCCCTTGTTCTTGCTTACGACCTGGTCGAGCGCGGTGTAGATAATCTTTTCGGCAATGGATTTTTTGCCATCGCTCATAATTACGTTGACAAATTTAGCCAGCATTTCATTCCCGAATTTTGGATCGGGTATGATGACGCGTTTCGCTGCTACTCTTCTTCTCGGCATGACGTTACCTTCAGTAATCTCGAATGCTGCTTTTCGCTCTAATCTTCACAAAGACCCGAAGACACGAATAATGTGTCCGGGAATTTCTTTAACTGCAATTTATCCTCAGCCGGGAAACACGAGCTGCGCAGACCATTCGATCCGCACTACTTTAGAACTTGGACTTAGGACTTGGGACGCTTCGCTCCGTACTTGGAACGTCCCTGACGGCGGGCACTGACACCGGATGTATCCAGGCTACCGCGCACCGTGTGGTAGCGCACACCCGGCAAATCTTTAACGCGGCCGCCGCGAATCAGCACGACCGAATGCTCTTGCAGATTGTGACCTTCACCGCCGATGTACGTGGTCACTTCCATGCCATTGGTCAGGCGCACACGCGCAACCTTGCGCAATGCGGAGTTGGGCTTCTTTGGCGTTGTGGTGTAAACGCGCGTGCACACGCCGCGCTTCTGCGGGCACCCGTTCAGGGCGGGTACCGTGCTCTTAATTTTTTGACTTACGCGCGGTTTGCGCACAAGCTGATTGGTTGTGGCCATTCTTTGCTCCAACTCGACAATTTGTTCCCGAAAATCAACGACAGACCCCGTCCACGAACCCGGGATCCCATGGTCATAAATCAGACTGTCAGAAAATCAGGCTGTAAAAATAGAGAAGGCGCTTAATCAACGCCTTCAAAGAAGCGGAATTCTAAGTGACTAGGCCTTGTGCTGTCAAGGTTCACCTTACCCGCCCGCAAAAGAAAGCGGACGGGTAAGGCTCAGGCCTGCGACACATTCATCGCATGATTTAATGTGTCAACCGAATCGCCGGTGATTTCCTTGTTGACTACTCCCGATGGGGCCTTGTTGTTCTGCTGATCGGCCAGTTCACGCACGCGATGACGCTCGGCATGATAGGCCAGTCCGGTACCGGCGGGGATAAGTCGGCCCACGATGACGTTCTCCTTAAGGCCGCGCAACTGATCCCATTTGCCACTCACCGAGGCCTCGGTGAGCACGCGCGTGGTCTCCTGGAACGAGGCGGCGGAAATAAACGACTGGGTGGCCAGCGATGCCTTGGTAATACCCAGCAGGATAGGTTCGACCGTGGCAGCGAGCTTGCCTTCGGCCAGCACGCGTTGATTCTCCTCCAGCACCCGAATACGGTCGAGCTGCTCGCCCTTGAGGAACTTGGTGTCACCCGCGCTGATGATCTCGACCTTGCGCAGCATCTGGCGCACGATCACCTCGATGTGCTTGTCGTTGATCTTCACGCCCTGCAGACGGTACACATCCTGCACCTCGTTGACGATGTAGTTCGCGAGTGCCGGCACGCCGAGCAGACGCAGGATGTCGTGCGCAGCGGGCGGGCCGTCCGCGATGGTCTCGCCCTTTTCCACATGCTCGCCCTCGAAGACCGTGACGTGACGCCACTTGGGGATAAGCTCTTCGTGCTGCTCGCCGTTGGCATCGGTAATAATGAGCCGCTGCTTGCCCTTGGTATCCTTGCCGAAACTGACGGTGCCGGAAATCTCGGCAAGAATCGCCGGTTCCTTGGGTTTGCGTGCCTCAAACAGATCGGCCACGCGCGGCAGACCGCCGGTAATATCACGCGTTTTGGAAGATTCTTGCGGGATACGCGCGATGACATCGCCCACGCCGACTCGGGCACCGTCTTCCACGCTGACGATGGCACCAAACGGGAGATAATAATGCGCCGGAATGTCCGTGCCGGCGATGCACAGGTCTTTGCCCTTGTCGCCGACGAGCTTCACCATGGGGCGCAAGTCCTTGCCGCTGGCGGCACGCTGCTTGGGGTCGGTGACGACCATGCTGGTCAAGCCGGTCACCTCGTCCGCTTGACGGTGCACGGTAACGCCATCCACGAAATCGCTGAATTTCAGCAATCCGGCCACCTCGGTCACGACCGGGTGGGTATGCGGATCCCAGGTAGCCAATGTCTGGCCCGGCACCACTTGGGCACCTTCGCCGATGGTCAGCACCGCGCCGTAAGGTACGCGGTAACGCTCGCGCTCGCGCCCGAACTCATCGACCAGGGTCAATTCGCCGGAGCGTGAAACGGCGACATAATTGCCGCTCTGATGCTTCACCAGCTTGATATTGTGCAGCCGGATGTGGCCCTTGGATTTGACCTGCACGCTGTTAATAGTGGCTGCGCGTGAGGCCGCGCCGCCGATATGGAAGGTGCGCATGGTGAGCTGCGTGCCCGGTTCGCCGATCGACTGCGCGGCGATAACGCCGACCGCCTCACCGATGTTGACACCGTGGCCACGACCCAAATCGCGGCCGTAGCAGGCATAGCAGATCCCGTGCGTGGCCTCGCAGGTGATCGGTGAACGCACCTTGATCTGGTCTATGCCCATCTCCTCAAGCCGATCCACCCACTGCTCGTCGAGCAGGATGCCCGCGGCGACCGCAAGCTTTTGTGTGCCCGGAATAAGCACATCCTCGGCCACTACGCGGCCCAGCACGCGTTCCCGCAAGGCCTCAACCACATCGCCGCCTTCGATGAGCGGGGTCATGGTCAGGCCTTGGCTGGTGCCGCAGTCCTTGCTGGTGACCACCAGATCCTGCGCGACATCCACCAGACGGCGCGTGAGGTAACCGGAGTTCGCGGTCTTGAGCGCGGTATCGGCCAAGCCTTTACGCGCACCGTGCGTCGAGATGAAGTACTGCAATACATCGAGGCCTTCGCGGAAGTTTGCGGTAATCGGTGTCTCAATGATCGAGCCGTCCGGCTTGGCCATCAGGCCGCGCATGCCGGCGAGCTGACGAATCTGTGCCGCACTACCGCGTGCGCCGGAATCGGCCATCATATAAATAGAATTAAACGAGGGCTGCTTCACCAGCTTGCCCTCGGCATTTTTTACCAGCTCGGTACCGAGCTTGTCCATCATCGCCTTGGCGACTTGATCGTTGGTATGCGACCAGATATCGACCACTTTATTGTAGCGCTCACCGTTGGTGACGAGACCCGAGGCGTACTGGTTCTCGATCTCCTTGACCTCTTCCTCGGCCGCGGCGATGATCTTGCCTTTTCCATCCGGAACCACCATATCGTCCACGCCGATCGAGACACCGGAACGCGTCGCGTAGGCAAAGCCGGTGTACATCAACTGATCGGCCAGCACCACGGTCTCTTTGAGTCCGACCTGGCGGTAGCAGAAGTTAATCAGGCGCGAGATGGCCTTTTTATTCATATTCTGATTGACGCTCTCGAAGGGCATGCCTTCGGGCAGTATCTCGGACAATAAGGCGCGGCCAACCGTCGTCTCGACCAGACGGCGTGTCTGTTGCTTCTCACCCTTGTCATCGACCAGAACTTCCTTTACGCGCACCTTGATCTTCGCGTGCAATTCAACGACGCGATTTTCATAAGCGCGATGCACCTCGGAGACGTCGGCGAACAGCATGCCTTCGCCCTTGGCATTTATACGCTCGCGCGTCATGAAATAGAGCCCGAGTACCACGTCCTGCGAGGGCACGATAATCGGTTCGCCGTTGGCGGGCGACAGGATATTGTTGGTAGACATCATCAGCGTGCGCGCTTCGAGTTGCGCCTCGATGGACAGTGGCACGTGCACAGCCATCTGATCGCCATCGAAGTCCGCGTTGAATGCGGTACAGACAAGCGGGTGTAATTGAATGGCCTTGCCCTCGATGAGCATAGGTTCAAAGGCCTGAATACCCAAGCGGTGCAGCGTGGGCGCACGGTTCATCATCACCGGATGCTCGCGAATAACTTCCTCGAGAATATCCCAGACCTCCGGCCCTTCGCGCTCGACGAGTTTTTTGGCACCTTTGATATTGGTTGCTAGACCGCGCCGCTCGAGTTTACTATAGATGAATGGCTTGAATAATTCCAGCGCCATTTTCTTTGGCAGCCCGCATTGATGCAGGCGCAAGGTCGGCCCAACCACGATGACCGAACGGCCCGAGTAATCGACGCGTTTGCCCAGCAGATTCTGACGGAAGCGGCCTTGCTTGCCCTTAATCATGTCGGCCAACGATTTTAGTGCGCGCTTGTTGGAACCGGTGATCGCCTTGCCGCGACGGCCGTTATCGAGCAGGGCATCGACCGATTCCTGCAGCATGCGCTTTTCGTTGCGCACGATAATGTCCGGCGCGTTGAGATCGAGCAGGCGCTTGAGACGGTTATTGCGATTGATAACACGGCGATACAGATCATTGAGGTCGGAGGTCGCGAAACGTCCACCATCCAGCGGCACCAGCGGGCGCAACTCGGGGGGCAGCACCGGCAATACCTTTAATACAATCCACTCGGGACGATTACCCGACTCGATAAACGACTCCAGCAGTTTGAGGCGCTTGGTTAGTTTTTTTATCTTGGTCTCGGAACCGGCGGCGCTCAATTCTTCACGCACCTTTATCATCTCGGACTTCAGATCAATTCCGCGCAACAGTTCGTACACCGCCTCCGCGCCCATGCGCGCGTCGAACTCGTCGCCGTTTTCCTCGATCGCCTCAAGATAGGATTCATCGGACAGCAACTGGCCTTTTTCCAGACGCGTCATGCCGGGGTCGACGACCACGAAGGCCTCGAAATAAAGCACCTTCTCGATGTCGCGCAGTGTCATGTCGAGCAGCAGACCGATACGCGAGGGGAGCGATTTCAGGAACCAGATGTGCGCGACCGGGCTGGCTAATTCAATGTGACCCATACGCTCGCGACGCACCTTGGCCCAGGTGACTTCCACGCCGCACTTTTCACAGATTACGCCACGGTGTTTGAGGCGCTTGTACTTGCCGCACAGGCACTCGTAGTCCTTGATCGGTCCGAATATCTTGGCGCAGAACAGGCCATCACGCTCCGGTTTGAAGGTACGATAATTGATGGTCTCCGGCTTCTTGACCTCGCCGAATGACCATGAACGGATCTTGTCGGGAGATGCCAGCCCGATACGGATGGCATCAAAGTCCTCGACCTGCTCCTGCTGCTTTAATAAATTCATTAAATCTTTCAATTTCGTATCTCCTGCTGAGATGTACTAGGGTGCCCGAGCGCCTCTACAGGGCACCGGGGAACGACGGCAAAATTTTAATCGTGCAAGGTCACTCGTTCCGTTCTAACTCGATATCAATAGCGAGTGAGCGAATTTCCTTGATTAGCACGTTGAAGGACTCGGGCATGCTAGGCTCCATGCGGTGATCGCCATCGACGATGTTTTTGTACATCTTGGTACGTCCATTCACATCATCGGACTTCACGGTGAGCATTTCCTGCAAGGTATACGCCGCGCCATAGGCCTCCAGCGCCCAGACCTCCATTTCACCGAAGCGCTGCCCGCCGAACTGCGCCTTGCCGCCCAGCGGCTGCTGGGTGACCAGGCTGTACGGACCCGTGGAACGCGCATGCATCTTGTCATCGACGAGATGGTTCAGCTTCAACATATACATATAACCCACGGCCACCAGACGATCAAATGCCTCGCCCGTGCGTCCGTCATACAAGGTCGTCTGACCGCTTTCCGGCAGGTCCGCCAACGCGAGCATGCCTTTAATCTCCGCCTCGGTCACGCCATCGAATACCGGCGTTGCCATCGGCACGCCATCGCACAGGTTGTGCGCCAATGTGAGAATCTCTTCGTCCGTGAAGGACTTTAAGTCCTCCTTCTTGCCGCTGCCGTTATATATCTTTTCCAAAAATTTGCGAACCTGGGCGGGTGCTTGCTGGGCTTTTAGCATGCGGCCAATCTTGAGGCCCAGGCCTTTGGCCGCCCAGCCCAAATGAACCTCCAGCACCTGACCGACATTCATGCGTGAGGGCACGCCCAGGGGGTTCAACACCACGTCGATCGGTGTACCATCGGCCATATAGGGCATGTCCTCCACCGGTACAACGATAGAGACCACGCCCTTGTTTCCGTGCCGTCCGGCCATCTTGTCGCCGGGCTGAATGCGGCGACGCACGGCGAGATACACCTTCACCATCTTCAACACGCCGGGGCCAAGGTCATCGCCCGAGGTCAACTTTTTACGCTTTTCCTCATAACGCGCGTCAAAATCCGTACGCTGCTGCTTAAGCTGCTCGCTGACACGCTCGAGCTGATCATTCGCTTCGGCATTACGCAATCTGATCTCGAACCATTTCTCGCGCGGCACCTCGGCAAGGTAGGCCTTGGTAATCTTGGTACCGGCCTTGAGACCCTTCGGACCACCTTCCGCCGTCTTACCGGCCAGTACCTTTTCAATACGCTGGTAGGTATCGTTCTCCATGATGCGGTACTGGTCATAAAGATCTTTCTTGACCTTGACCAGTTCGGCATTCTGGATGGACATGGCGCGTTCGTCCTTTTCCACGCCATCGCGCGTAAAGACCTGCACGTCGATCACGGTGCCGACCATGCCGGAAGACACCCGTAGCGAGGTGTCCTTCACATCGGAGGCCTTCTCGCCAAAGATGGCGCGCAGCAGTTTCTCTTCCGGCGTGAGTTGAGTCTCGCTCTTGGGCGTGACCTTGCCGACCAGAATGTCGCCGGGTTTGACCTCGGCACCGATATAAACAATGCCCGATTCGTCGAGCTTTGAAAGCGCGCCTTCACCCACATAAGGGATATCGCGCGTGATCTCCTCGGGACCCAACTTGGTGTCGCGCGAGACGCAGCTCAACTCTTCGATGTGTATCGTGGTGAAGCGTTCTTCCTCGACGACCCGCTCGGAGATGAGGATGGAGTCTTCGAAGTTGTAGCCATGCCAGGGCATGAATGCAATAAGCACATTTTGGCCCAGGGCGAGTTCGCCCAGATCGGTTGAGGGGCCGTCGGCCAGCACGTCGCCGCGCGCGATGACATCGCCGCTGTTAACGAGTGGGCGCTGGTTGATGCAGGTGTTTTGATTCGAGCGCGTGTATTTGGTGAGATTGTAAATATCGACACCCTGCTCGCCGGCCTCCGTCTCATCATCATTAACGCGTACCACGATGCGCCCGGCATCGACCGAGTCCACCACGCCGCCGCGTTTCGCCACCACGGTGACACCGGAATCGATCGCCACCGTCCATTCCATGCCCGTGCCCACGAGCGGCTTTTCGGTGCGCAGCGTCGGCACCGCCTGGCGCTGCATATTGGATCCCATCAAGGCGCGATTCGCATCGTCGTGCTCAAGAAACGGGATCAAGGAGGCGGCCACCGAGACGATCTGCTTGGGCGACACGTCCATATACTCGGCCTTGTCGGGCGTGGTCAGGGTAAATTCATTTTGATGACGGCAGGATACGAGTTCATCGGTCAGCCTGCCCTTATCATCCAGGGTCGCATTGGCCTGGGCGATAGTGTATTGCCCTTCCTCGATGGCGGACAAATAATCGATTTGCTTGGTAACCTTGCTGTCCACCACCTTGCGATACGGCGTTTCCAAAAAGCCGTACTCGTTGGTGCGGGCATAAACCGCCAGCGAATTAATCAAGCCGATGTTCGGGCCTTCCGGTGTCTCGATCGGGCAGACACGACCATAGTGCGTAGGGTGCACGTCGCGCACCTCGAAACCGGCACGCTCACGCGTCAAACCACCCGGCCCCAGTGCTGAAACACGGCGCTTGTGGGTCACCTCGGAGAGCGGATTATTTTGATCCATGAATTGCGACAACTGGCTGGAGCCGAAGAATTCCTTGACTGCGGCGGCGACCGGTTTGGCGTTAATCAACTCATGCGGCATAAGGCCCTCGGATTCGGCCAGGCTGAGGCGCTCCTTTACGGCGCGTTCCACGCGTACCAAACCGATGCGGAACTGGTTTTCCACCATCTCGCCCACGCAGCGTATGCGCCGGTTACCAAGATGATCGATATCATCCACAGTGCCGTTGCCGTTTTTAATGTCAATCAACACCTTTAAGACATCGATAATATCCTGCTTGGACAAGACATCCTCACCGGCGGTTTCCTTGCGTCCGACGCGGCGATTAAACTTCATCCGCCCCACCGGCGACAGGTCATAGCGGTCACTGCTAAAGAATAAATTGGTGAACAGGCTTTGCGCAGCATCCTTGCTGGGCGGCTCGCCGGGCCGCATCATGCGGTAAATTTCGATCTGTGCCTCTAAGGCGCTGCGTGTGTTGTCGATGCGCAAGGTATCGGACAGGTAGGCACCGCGATCGAGATCGTTGGTATAAAGTGTGTGGATTTGCGCAATGCCGGCCTTGAATAATTTGGCTATAAGCTCTGCGGTAATTTCATCGTTGGCATTGGCCAGTATCTCGCCCGTCTTCGCATCAATCACGGCATGGGCAAGCACCTTGCCGACCAGATAGTCGCGCGGCACTTCCAGCGTCTTGAGACCCAGCTTTTCAATCTCGCGTATATGCCGCGGAGTGATGCGGCGACCGGCCTCAACGATAACCTTGCCTTTGGTATCCTTGAAATCAAACACCGCAGTCTCGCCGCGCAGACGCGTAGGCACCAGATCAAGCTTGATAGTATCGTTTTTCAGCTTGAAGATATTGAATTCGAAGAAGGTATCCAGTATCTCTTCCGTGGTGTAGTCGAGCGCACGCAGCAGCACCGAGGCGGGCAGCTTGCGCCGGCGATCGATGCGCACGAACACCATGTCTTTCGGATCGAATTCAAAATCCAGCCAGGAGCCTCGGTAGGGAATGATACGCGCGGAGAATAACAGCTTGCCGGAGGAGTGTGTCTTGCCCTTATCATGGTCGAAAAACACGCCCGGGGATCTGTGTAATTGCGACACGATCACACGCTCGGTTCCGTTGATGACGAACGTGCCGTTCTCGGTCATGAGTGGCATTTCGCCCATATAGACTTCCTGCTCACGTACGTCCTTGACGACGCGGCTATTCGCCGGCGCATCCTTGTCATAGATAACCAGACGCACTTTTACACGCAGCGGCGCGGCGTATGTCATCCCTCGTAATTGACACTCCTTCACATCGAAAACCGGATTGACCAAACGGTAGCTGACATATTCCAGGGCCGCATAGCCCGAATAGCTGACGATAGGAAATACCGATTTAAAGGCGGCATGCAGACCTTCGTCCAGGCGTTTTTCAGCGCCTGTTTCCGTTTGTAAAAATTTCCGGTACGATTCGAGCTGGATGGTCAGCAGATACGGAACCGCGAGTATGCTGGGCCGCTTGCCAAAATCCTTACGAATACGCTTTTTTTCAGTAAAAGAGTAGGCCATGATAGTCCTCTGATGTGTACGAACTGGCTACGATAGTGATGTGATCGATGAATCAAACAATGTTGCTGAGCCAAGCGCTACAGGCTAACCCTTTATCACAACGCCAAAAGGCCGGTGACTTACGCCACCAGCCGCTCAACAAAACTTAAGCTGAAGCCTGGATAATAATACGGTTACTTGACCTCAACAGAGGCACCGGCCTCTTCCAGTTGTTTCTTGATATCCTCGGCATCTTTCTTCGTCACACCTTCCTTAACCACTGAAGGCGCGCCTTCCACCAGATCCTTCGCCTCTTTCAGGCCCAGACCGGTGATCGCACGAACGACCTTGATCACGTTGACCTTATTGGCGCCGAAGCTCGTCATCATCACGTTAAACTCGGTCTGCTCTTCAGCGGGGGCGGCGGCAGCGGCAGCCGGCCCTGCGGAAGCCGCAGCGGCGGCGGAGACACCAAACTTCTCTTCCATGGCGGAGATTAAATCGACAATCTCAACGACGGTCATATTGGCAACGGTATCTAAAATATCTTCTTTGCTTACGGCTTTGCTTGCGGCCATCGGAATACTCCTATAGTTTTTCTGCCCCAACCTTAAAGGTGGGGTAAAGGTCATGAATTAAATGTTTAGGCGGCCTGCTTGAGGTCGCGTACCGCAGCCAAGGTGCGTGCGAGCTTGCCCACCGGTGCCTTCATCACACCCATCAGCATGCTGATGGCGGTGTTACGCGTCGGCATCTGGGCCAGTCTTTGCAACTCGGCCGGCTGCATGAGCTTGCTATTAAACGCACCAGCCTTAATAACCAGGCTCTTGTGCGTCTTGGCAAAATCGCTCATTACACGCGGGGCAGACGTTGGATCTTCCCTGGAAAAGGCCAGCACCAGCGGCCCTACCAGCACATCCTGCAGGCACGCAAAATCGCTGCCTTCAATGGCACGCCGGGCCAGCGTATTCCTGACCACGCGCAGATAGACATCCGCCTTACGGGCATCCGCGCGCAATTGCGTCATTTCCGCAACGGTCAGGCCGCGATATTCGGCCGCTACGGCCGATTTGGCGGCACTGGCAATACCCGCCACTTCGCCTACGATATTTTTCTTTGCTTCGATATTCAGACTCACGAGATCGCATCCCTCCTACTGATTTAAGCATCCCAACACGGATAACTTGCGGTCAACACAAGTGCCTTATAAATTTTAAGACACCACTTTTACGGCGACCTTCACCAGCTTGGATGCTGATTCGTTAAGGTGCTACCGTCTGCGCAGGCCGGTGTGCAAACTCTGCATACCCATTAAGTCGCCACCTGCGGTCTTCGACAAAATCCCCCGGCCTTCGGCCACCCCCTTTTCAAAGGGGGTCGAGCGTTAGCGAGGGGGGATTTATACCGACAAACTCGATTGATCGATACTGATCCCCGGCCCCATGGTGCTGGACAAGGTGATTTTCTTCACATAGATACCCTTGGACGTACTGGGCCGCGCCTTGTTCAGGTCTGCGATCAAGGCCTGTAGATTCTCGCGCATCGCCTGCACATCGAAGCTCGCCTTGCCGATGGTGCAGTGAATGATACCGGCCTTGTCGGTGCGATAACGCACCTGTCCGGCCTTGGCGTTTTTGACTGCGGTGGCAACGTCTGCGGTGACCGTACCGACCTTGGGATTGGGCATCAGTCCGCGCGGGCCCAGGATTTGGCCGAGTTGACCGACGATACGCATGGCATCGGGCGTGGCTATCACCACGTCAAAATCCATGGTGCCGGCCTTCACGGCAGCCGCCAGGTCATCAAACCCAACGATGTCTGCGCCCGCCGCCGTAGCGGCATCGGCATTTGCACCCTGCGCAAATACGGCAACGCGCACCGATTTTCCGATGCCGCGCGGCAACACGGTGGAGCCGCGCACGGCCTGGTCGGATTTGCGCGCATCGACACCGAGATTAATGCTCGCATCCACTGACTCTGCGAACTTGGCGGTGGCGCATTCCTTAATCAGGCTCAAGGCCTCATCAAGGGGATACTGTTTGCCGGGCACCAGTTTCGCCTGCACGGCCTTGGCTCGCTTGGATAATTTTGCCATTGCTTATGCCCCTTCCGTTTCAATGCCGATGCTGCGCGCGCTACCGGCAATGGTGCGCACTGCGGCATCCATATCGGATGCGGTAAGGTCGGGCATCTTGAGCCTGGCGATATCTTCGAGTTGCGCACGCGTAACCTTGCCCACCTTCACGCTATTGGGTGTCTTGCTGCCACTCGCTACGCCCAACGCCTTCTTTAGCAAGATCGAGGCCGGCGGTGTTTTGGTGATAAAGGTAAAGCTGCGATCACTGTATACCGTGATGACAACCGGCGTGGGCAAGCCCGGCTCCATGCCTTGGGTCTGGGCATTGAATGCCTTACAGAATTCCATAATATTGACACCGCGCTGACCGAGCGCGGGGCCTACGGGCGGACTGGGGTTGGCCTGACCGGCCTTGACCTGCAACTTAATGTAGGCCTCGATTTTCTTTGCCATGCTTGACTCCTGGTGGGTAGTAACGCCGGTTTAGGGCTCCCCTGTTAAAACGATTCGGTATTAAATGAGCCTTTGCGACAATGCAACTGTACTTCCATAAACCCCGGCCCAGTCATCCCTAGCCGGGCGTTCGGCGACTTCGTCGCCTCACCCCTTCTCTACCTGCCCAAACTCCAGTTCCACCGGGGTGGAACGGCCGAAGATAAGCACGGCCACATGCAGTCTGCTCTTCTCGTAATTCACTTCCTCAACGACCCCGCTGAAGTCATTGAACGGACCGTCGATCACACGCACCACCTCGCCAGGCTCGAACAGCACCTTGGGACGCGGCTTGTCGGCACCCTCGGTAACACGTTGCAGAATGGTCTGCGCCTCTTTTTCAGTAATCGGTGCAGGCTTGTCCGAGGTACCACCGATGAAACCCATAACCTTGGGAACATCTTTCACCAAATGCCAGGTCGCGTCGTTCATTTCCATTTGCACGAGGACATACCCCGGAAAAAACTTGCGGTCGCTTTTGCGCTTTTGCCCCTCACGCATCTCGACCACTTCTTCGGTCGGCACCAGGATTTGACCGAATTGATCCTGCATATCGCTACGCGCCACACGCTCGATCAGCGACGTTTTCACATGGTTCTCAAAACCTGAATAGGCGTGTACCACATACCAGCGCAATGCCATGTCTCAACTCCCTTGGTTGGTAAGCAGCTGCACTGCCCACAGGAGGAACATGTCCAGCAACCATAGGATAATCGCCACTAATATCACCACTATAAAAACGATAAGCGTAGTCTGCGTTGTTTCCTTACGCGAGGGCCAAACGACCTTGCGAATTTCATTGCGCGCTTCGTGCAAAAACTCCCAGGCATTCCGGCCCGCCTGAGTTTGCAGCGCAATGACGATGGTCATTGCCACCACACCCAACAGACCCAACACCCTAATCAGGGTGGACTGATCCGCATAGTAGTAAAACCCGCCTACCCCGCCCACCAGCAGCATTACTGCCAGCAGCAATTTGATCTTATCGGCCATGCTTGTTTGTTGTAATCCTATAACTTGTCAGGATACTGGCAGGCCAGGAGGGAATCGAACCCCCAACCTTCGGTTTTGGAGACCGACGCTCTACCAATTGAGCTACTGGCCTATTAACGTCAGAGAAAAGGGCAAAGAGACAAGAGAAAAGTAAACCCAACTCACTCCTCTTTTCTCTTTTTTCTTTTCTCTACTCTATTACCTTCGCCACCACCCCCGCCCCCACGGTCCGGCCGCCCTCGCGGATGGCGAAGCGCAGGCCATCTTCCATGGCGATGGGGTTGATGAGGGTGATGACGAGTTTGATGTTGTCGCCCGGCATGACCATTTCGGTGCCCTTGGGCAGTTCGCACGAGCCGGTCACGTCGGTGGTACGGAAGTAGAACTGCGGGCGGTAGCCCTCGAAGAACGGCGTGTGGCGGCCGCCTTCTTCCTTGCTGAGGACATAGACCTCGGCCTCGAACTTGGTGTGCGGGGTGATCGAGGCGGGCTTGGCCAGCACTTGGCCGCGCTCGACTTCTTCGCGCTTGGTGCCGCGCAGCAGGATACCGACGTTGTCGCCGGCCTGGCCCTGGTCGAGCAGCTTGCGGAACATCTCAACACCGGTACAGATGGTCTTTTGCGTGACTTTCAGACCAATAATTTCGATCTCTTCGCCGACCTTGACGATGCCGCGTTCAATACGACCGGTCACGACCGTGCCGCGTCC
>JAYSPZ010000104.1:0-4809 GCA_043721815.1 Gammaproteobacteria bacterium
GATGATGATCGGTAACGGCGATGACATCAAGATCGGCACGCCTTTTCTCGAGGGCGGCAAGGTCACGGCCATCGTCAAGGCCCAGGCGCGCGGCAAAAAGGTTCATATCATCAAGTTCCGCCGCCGCAAGCATCACCGTAAGCAGATGGGCCATCGCCAATCCTATACCGAACTGCAAATTACCGGCATCACAGCGGCTTAATAAACTCTGAATAATTCCATCCATGGAATTTTCAGAGACGAAAAGTAAAAATGTGATTTTTAATTTTCTTCATTTCCTAAACACTTAAGTGTTTAGGAAATAGCGATGCATCCTGCACCGCATGTAACCTCTGAATAAAATCAGAGCTTCCTTAAACCAGAGGCACAGCAATGGCACACAAAAAAGCAGGCGGCAGTACCCGCAACGGTCGTGAATCGGAGTCAAAACGCCTGGGCGTTAAGCGCTATGGCGGGCAACAGGTTCTGGCGGGCAACATTCTGGTCAGACAGCGCGGCACGCATTTCCATCCGGGCGTGAATGTCGGCCTGGGCAATGACCATACCTTATTCGCCAAGATCGAGGGCACGGTTCTATTCCAGGTTAAGGGTCCGAACAATCGCAGATTTGTAAGCGTGGTAGCCAGCGAACCGGCAGCAGCAAATTAAGTTCTGCACGCAAGCATAGCAATAAAAAGCCCCGCCTGGCCGGGGCTTTTTATTGGGTTGAAATCACAGCTTTACATTGCATGCGCCAAACCAACCTTACGTCCGCGCTCCTGCTTGATATTTTTCAGGGAATATTTGATAGGGCTGGTATGGTTGAAAGAGTAGGCTTGCCTTCAGGCCCGGGGCATTATCACCGAGTTCCAGCGTGGCCCTATGCAACTGTGCCACGGCACTCACCAAGCTCAGACCAAGGCCATTGCCAGGGGTAGTGCGGCTCTCTTCCAGGCGCACAAAACGCCGCAATACTTTTTCGTACGCCACGACGGGAATACCCGGCCCATTATCACAAACCGTAACCTCTATCATGCCGTGCGCAATCCCCGCATAAAGCTCGATGACACCCTGTATGGGGGTATATTTCACGGCATTATCGAGTAAATTGCCGACGGCCTGCGCCAGTAAATGTCTGTCACCCCTAAGCGTGAGGCCGCTGGCAATATGTTCGGTGAAGCACTGTCCTTTTTCCTGCGCCAGTGTCCCGTAAAATTCAGTCACCTCATGCAGCAAGGCACTGAAATCCAGCATCTCCCACTGATCGCGCTGTGCCCCGGCCTCAACCCTGGCAATATTGAGCAAGGCATTGAAGGTAGTTAACAACCCGTCGGCATCACTCAAGGTTTGTTCTATCGTCGCGCGATAGTCCTCATTGCTGCGTGGGGACAGCAGAGTCACCTCAAGGCGGCTGCGCAAGCGGCTTAAGGGACTGCGCAGGTCGTGCGCCACGTTTTCGGTGACTTGGCGCATACCCTCCATGAGCTGCTGAATCTGATCGAGCATATCATTGAGGTTGATCGCGAGCTGATCGAATTCATCGTTACCTCCGGTAATGGGCACGCGCTTGTTCAAGTGCCCCGCCATGATCGAGCGGCTGGTACGATTAATCGTTTCGATGCGGCGCAGCACGCCCCGGCTCATCACCAAACCGCCGAGCAAGGCCAATACCAGGCTGATGCCTGCCGCGATTAATAAAATGACCAGCGTGTATTCTTGAAAATCCTCGCGCTCATCCAGATCGCGCCCCACCAGTAAGTGCGAACCATCGGGTAATACCGCCGCCCGGACACGACTGGTGTGAATGTCAGGTCGCTCATCGCTTTCCCGTATCAATTCCGGCACGGGCACATAGGCCCAACCCGCGTGGCCGCGCAAACCGGCTGGCCAGATTGGGAGATTGCCCGCCAGAATTGTGTGGTTCTTATCACTGAGGATGTAGTGGCGACCATCGGCACGTCCCACGCGGCTACGTTCTACCAGGGTCTCGCGCAAATTATTTAAACCCTGTTGGCGATACTGCTCAATCAGGCCATCCATTTCCGTTTGTATGGCTTGGTCGGTTTGCGCGTTGAGATAATGGATCGTATTCCCATAAATGAAGCCCATCAACACCAGCACAGACACAGTGAACAACGCTGCGTACAACAGTGTGAGACGAAATGCAGTCGTGCGGAGTAGATTAGGGATGCGCACGCAGGCAATACCCGGCACCGCGCACCGTGTGGAGCAGAGGCGGATCGAAACCCTTGTCGATCTTCTGACGCAAGCGACTGACCTGCACATCGATGACGTTAGTATTCGGGTCGAAGTGGTAATCCCACACATGTTCGAGCAACATGGTGCGCGTAACTACTTGGCCGCTATTGCGCACCAAATATTCCAACACGCGAAATTCACGCGGCTGTAAATCAATAGACTGGCCCGCACGTTTCACGGTGTGTGCGCGCAGGTCCAGTTCAAGATCCGCAACGCGTAAAATATTATCCGTTACGACGCTGGTGCTGCGCCGCAGCAGCGCCTCGATGCGCGCCACCAACTCGGAAAAGGCATAGGGCTTGACGAGGTAATCATCGCCACCGGCGCGCAAACCGTTCACGCGATCATTCACCTCACCCAGGGCGCTTAAAATCAGCACCGGTACGGTCTTGCCCTGTGCGCGTAAGGCGGCGATAAGAGCAAGCCCGTCGCGTCGCGGCAGCATGCGATCAACGATAAGCGCCGCATAGTTTTCGCTCAGCGCCATATACAGGCCCTCTTCGCCATCGGCGGCGAGGTCAACCGCGTAGCCGCTTTCTTTGAGCCCCTTGGCTAAATAGCCAGCCGCTTGGCGGTCGTCTTCAATGATAAGTAAGCGCATGGGTAAATCATAGGCCAAGTGGCAACTTACTAACATTACTAATTGTTAATGTTTAAGAAACACCTGGGCAAGGCTGCGGCTGGCATGCTGCACCCATCGCGTTGCATAGGTGAACGCGAATCTACTGAGGAGATTTATATGAAATCGAGTAAAACCTTTTTACGTTCCACTATTCTGGGCATTGTCACAGCGCTCCCGCTTGCCGCCTTTGCACAAACCGCAGCACTTCCCGAAGAACCCACCCACGGGAGCATCCAGGTTAGCAAGCAAGAGAGCGAGAGCAATCTCGCCAAGCTGGCCACCGTGGGGAAGGATCAGGCGATAGCGGCGGCCACGCAGCACACACCCGGCAGGGTGGTCGGCTCCGAACTGGGCGTTGAGAATCAGTTTCTGATCTGGGAAGTCAAAATAGCCGATAAGGGCAAGACGACCGAGCTTTACGTCGATGCCGGTAATGGCGAGGTGCTGGGCATAGACCAAGAAAATGACAGTAAAGATGGCCAGGGTGAAGATGAAAACGAGAGCGAACTGGAGTAAGCACAACAATCCTAAAGTCCGGGCAGGATGTCTGCCCGGCCTAAGGGAATGGGAGAACAAAATGAGCATTCAAAATAACAGCAAAACGCAGCAGTGGGACGCAGGCACGCGCCTTTTGCACATGGGTCTGGCTCTTATCGTCAGCCTGCAATTGCTGAACAGCCTGATCCTGGAGATGCCTAAACCGAGCCGCCCCTTAAGCGGTTTCAATGCATGGGTGTTCGAGTCGCACGAGTGGCTGGGCATGGCCGCGCTCGCCATCGTGTTATTACACTGGGGCTGGAGTCTATGGGCAAACGGCGGTTACGGCATACGCCATTTATTGCCGTGGAATAGAGCGGGCCGCAACGGCCTTATGCAAGACCTGGGTATAATGAAAAAACTGTATCTTCCTGCGGGCGGGCCTAAAGCTAAATTGGCCGGTTTGATTCATGGTTTGGGTCTGCTTGCCGTCACCACCATGGCGCTGAGTGGTGCCGTGCTGTTCATCTGGATGCCGGAAAATGGCAGATTAATGCCCGTCACCGGCCTGGCAAAAGAGGTGCATGAATTCATGTCGACGTTTGTTTGGATTTATTGGGGCGGACATGTCGGTATGGGTCTACTTCATCACCTCAAAGGTCATACTATATTGCGCGACATGTTTAAACTGAAGCAATCTATGTAGCCCCAGGCAAGCTTGGTTTTTTCCAACCCCGCATCTGTAGCAAGATGGCCACCAGCGCCAGCACGCAAAATGCAGCACCGGCATGGAAGGTAAACGATGCCCCGAAACGATCCCACAGAAAGCCGGCCAGGGCGCTGGCGATCAACATCGCCACACCGCTGACCAGATTGAAGAAACCAAAGCCCGTGCCGCGCAGATCGGCGGGCACCGTGTGGGCCACCATCGTTGCCAGTAGACCTTGTGTCATACCCATGTGCAGACCCCACAGCGTTACACCGAGCAGCATGACGCCCCAATGATTGCTGTAGGCCAACACCAGATCGGCGGCGATCAGCACCATTAAACCCAGTGCCAGCAGCTTGCTATGGCTCATGCCATCCGACAATTTACCGAACGGGTAGGCCGACAGCGCATACACCACATTCATCGCCACCATCACTATCGGCACCCAAGCTACCGGCAGGCCGCCTTGCATCGCACGCAACACCAGAAAGGCCTCACTGAAACGCGCCAGGGTGAAGATTGCGCCCACCGCGACTACCCACCAATACGAGCTGTCCAATCGTTTTAGATTGCTCAAATGAATCGGATTGATACGCTTCGCATCCGCTGCGCGCTTCGGTTCATGCACGCCAAAAATCAATAGCGCGACGGCCAAAACCGCAGGAATCACCGCCACCCAGAACACGGCACGGAAATCGTTTGACCACAACAACATCAGACCTATGGCCAATAGCGGACCGAGAAATGCACCTACGGTATCGAG
>JAYSPZ010000105.1:0-1591 GCA_043721815.1 Gammaproteobacteria bacterium
GCATAAAGCCATGAATAAAGTGCGGTACGCGCCCCGCCCACATGCAAATAACCGGTGGGGCTGGGGGCGAAACGGGTGCGGATACTCATGAGAAAGTCCGATAGGCTTCAGGGGTGCCTATTCTAACAGGCCTGATGTCGAGAGGCTTAATTGACGCTACTACTCCTTACCCGTAAAATCCCCGCGACGCTTGCGAGTTGCGCCAGGGATGGCAAAGAATATTTATAGACAGGGCGATTAGCTCAGTGGTAGAGCACTGCCTTCACACGGCAGGGGTCGCAAGTTCGAACCTTGCATCGCCCACCAAATCAATGAATCAAGACGATGAGTTTTTTCCAAGAAGGCTCATTTCACGCCACAATCAGTTACAACAGCCCGGGATCAGGCCTATCAGGCTATCGATACCGACGCGAAAGCGGGTGCCGGGGAGCGGTGGAGCTGTCCAACAGCCGGTCTCTCGATGCCCTGTCATCCTTAGCCATTGGCAGCTCCCGTTGTGCCCACTAAATGGTGAACCGTATAGAGTTACAAAGCCTGCTGTCAGGAGGCGCGATACCCGTTGTTTTTACGAAAGGAAGGAGCACTCGTAGCGGAGCGCCTTGCGTGACTTACATTTCCCGTGGCGGGCTTAGCGGCACCCTTCTTTGCGGCGGAAAAATGCTGGCCGTTGCCCATGGGCTTGCGCTTATGCTTTATTTTCGGACTTGTGGGGGTCTCGTGCCTGGGCTCGAAGCCGGGGATCACATGCGCCGTCAGGCTTTGCCCGGTGTAGCGCTCGATATCCCTGACATTGGACGAATCGCTGCGCAGGGCAAATGAGATGGCGATGCCGTTCGCGCCGGCACGCCCGGTGCGGCCGATACGATGTACATAATCCTCGGCGGATTTCGGCAGGTCAAAGTTAATCACATGGCTGATGCCGGCCACGTCAATGCCGCGTGAGGCGACATCGGTGGCGACCAGCAGACGCACGGCGTTGGAGCGCAGATTTTTAAGGGTGCGATTGCGCGCGCCCTGATTCATGTCGCCGTGTAGTGCGGCGGCGGCATAACCCTTGGCATGCAGGTCTCTCGCCAGAGAATCGGCTTGGCGTTTCGTGGAGGTAAACACGATGGCTTTGCTGAGATCGGCATCGTCCAGGAAATGATGCAGCAAACGATTTTTATGCGCGATGTCATTGACGTAGTGCAGGCGTTGACTGATGTTCTCGTGCTTCGCCTTGTTGTCGGCGACCTGTACGCGCTTGGGTGCCTTGAGCAGGCGCTGTGCGAGCTTGCCGATGTTGCCGTCCAGGGTCGCTGAAAAGAGCAGGGTTTGACGCGTGGCCGGAGTCGCGGCCGCAATCTTTTCCACGGCATCGATAAAGCCCATGTCGAGCATGCGATCCGCCTCATCCAGAATCAGACATTCAAGGCGCGAAAAATCGACGCGTCCGCGCTCCATGTGATCCATCAGACGTCCGGGCGTGGCCACCATGATGTCGAGCGACTGTGACAATAATTTATTCTGCGGCGGATACGGCATACCGCCTAAAATGCTGCCCATCTTGAAGCGCAGATGTCTGCCGTATTTAATCGCGGCATCGGTGATC